>VFZQ01000139.1 GCA_016871135.1 Acidobacteriota bacterium
CCCCCAACCTCACCTTCTCGCCAACTCGGACCAAGCGGTAACTCCTTTACCTTCAACTCCGCTCCCGCTCACTCCGCGCTAATTTGGACAGCCGTGGCGAGCAATTGCGTCTGGCGCGACCGACGGCGCCAAATTGGCGGCGTTGGGGGATAGCGGGCTCAAATGCACTCGGGAAGCGCTGACGGATGCCCTGAACGTGCCGGTTTCGACGCTGCATCGCCAGATCCTCAAGCTCATGCTGGATCGACTGGAAATGATGCGAACGCAGATCGAGGAAATCGACAAGCTATTGTCGACCGAGTTGAAATCGAACGAGCCGGCGATCCAGAGGCTAGCCGAGGTTCGAGGGCTGGGTCCACAATCGGCGATGCAGATCGTCGCCGAAGTCGGGGCGGATCTGAAAACTTTCCGATCAGCGGCGGAGTTCGCATCCTGGATCGGCACTTGTCCTGGATCGGGTATCAGCGCGGAGTTGAACAAGAACGACACCTCGCCCAAGGGCAACATATTCCTCCGGCGGCTTCTCATGCAGGCAGCCATGGCAGCAGTGAAGACCAAAGGCAGCATCTTCGAGGTGAAATTTCGTCAACTCCTGCCCAAAGGTTATAAACAGGCGGCATGGGCCATTGCGCACAAGCTCAGTCGCGTGATCTGGAAAATACTTCATGAAGCGGTCGACTACATCGAACTCGGCCCATCAAGAAATCTGAAAGCCGCCAATGACAGGATCAGACGGATGTGCAAGGAACTGACTAGACTCGGGTTCAAAGTCCAAAACTCAAACGCCGGAACCGGCGACTGGCTAGTGAGCATCCACAGCAGGTTCCGCCCGTGACCCAACGTTCGTTTTCAAAGGAGTTCTCAGGGGTCGGCCGCGATGCTGTGGTTTAGACTTCTGGCGTTCGACACCAACGGATGTGTTGCCGCAGCCGTTCGCGCGGCACCGTCCTTTGCACTACATGGCGGAATTCCTACAACCGTTTGCGCGCCCTACGGCACTCGCATTTCGCCGTCGGCAGTCCTGAGCCGTTTTTCGATACGGCTGTTTCGCTAATTTTTCGCTTGACCTTCGCTCTATTTTCGCCTAGACTGAATCTGTCATGGCTCTCACCAGACGTCAAAAAGAAGTGCTCGAATTCCTCGCGGAGTTCATCGAGAAGAATCAGTACTCACCTTCGTACGAAGAAATCGCCGAGGGTCTCTCCCTGAGTTCGCTCGCGACAGTGCACAAACATGTGTCGTCGCTCGAATCGAAAGGCTATCTGCGACGCGCGTTTAATCAGAGCCGGTCGCTCGAGTTCTCGCCGCGCTATCAGGCGGAAGTGGAAAAGCGCAAGGCATCGGAGACGGGGCTGGCCGTGCCGTTGATGGGCAAAATCGCCGCCGGCATGCCGGTGGAAGCCGTCGCCCAGGGCGAGGTGTTGCAGTTCAAGGACTTTGCGGGTAACGCGGGGACATACGCCCTCGAAGTGCGCGGCGAGTCGATGATCGAAGATCATATCTGCGACGGCGACTTCGTGTTGATCGAGAAGACCGAATCGGTGCGCGACGGCGAGATCGTGGTGGCGTTGGTCGACGGCATGGAGACAACGCTGAAGCGCTTGTATCGCGAACCGCAGGGCGTCATCCGATTGCAGCCGGCGAATTCGTCGATGGAGCCGATTCGTGTCCCGGCGCAGGATGTGGCTGTGCAAGGGCGTTTGATCGCTGTGCTGCGCAAGTACTAATGGCCGAAAGGTAGGTTCGAGAAGATCCCGATTTGTATCGTGTGATTGTTCTCGAAGACGCGCCCGTTGCGCTGTTGGAGTGTCTGCTCCATGAACCCGGTCTCGATGCGCGCGTGTTTGTGAAACTGATAAACCGCCGCGGCGTAGGCGCGGTTTTGGTCGAACACGTTGGCCGCGACGTTCTTGCCCCAGTTGAACATGAACTCGTCATAGAGGGCGATCGACCATTTGCCCTTCACCGGGATCGTCACGCGGTACATGTAGCGGAAACGGTTCTCGTGGCGCCATCGGACGACGCGGCCACCGGACATTTCACCGAGTTCGCGCTGTTCCAGCCGGTAGCGGTGGCTTGAGTTGACACGGCCGATCTTCTGCGTAATCTGCACCTGCTCGAAAAAACGATGCTCGGGGAAGGCCGCCGCGACTGGGTAGTCGCCGTAGCGGTGAGTCTGAATGAAGCCGTAGCCGGCGGTTAGCATGATATTGGGATGCACGCTGTAGTTCACCGCCGGACGAACCAGCCATTGCTGCCAGTTGCGGCCGAGTTCGTGCCGGCGCCATTGTCCTTCCAGATGTACGCCCCATTTTGTTTTCGCAATGGGGTGGTCTCCGAAGTACATGAACCACGCGTTAGGATTGTGGGCCTGGATACGGTTCTGGGCCATTAACGAGGCAGGAAGCAGGAAGATGAGATATTTCACGATTTTGCTGATGGTTGGTTTGGCGGCGTACGGCCAGCACGCGCACTCGGCGGACAAGAAGGGCGCGGCGGCTAGCTCGCCCGTAACCGGACTCGGTAGTTTCCATTTTGCCATTCAGACCAAGTCGCCGTCGGCGCAGAAGTTTTTCGATGGCGGATTGGCGCTGATCTACGGGTTCAATCACGACGAAGCGCAGCGCATGTTTCAGCGCGCCGCCGATGCCGATCCGGCGTCGCCGATGCCGTGGTGGGGCATCGCGCTTTCCTGGGGCAGCCATATCAACAATGATCCCGAAGCGGTCCGCGAAAAACACGCCTGGAACGCCATCGCCAAGGCTCGATCGCTGTCGGCGAACGCGCCGGCGCACGAACGCCGGTACGTCGATGCGCTGTCGGCGCGCTACTCAGAAGACGCAAAGGCTGATCGCAAGCAATTGGCCCGCAACTACGCGGCCGCGATGAAGGCGCTGGCCCGCGATTATCCCGACGATCCGGACGCCGCGACACTCTACGCCGAGTCCGTGATGAATCTGAATCCGTGGAAGTATTGGAAGGCCGACGGGACGCCCGAAGACGGCACGCTGGAGTTCGTCGGCGTGTTGGAGCGGGTGTTGCAGCGCTGGCCGCAACATCCCGGCGCGAATCACTATTACATCCACGCGGTCGAAGCGTCGGCGAATCCGGAGCGCGCGCTGGCGGCGGCGAACCGGCTAGGCGCGCTTGTTCCCGCGGCGGGGCATCTGGTCCACATGCCGAGCCATATCTACGCACGGACTGGTGATTGGGAACAAGCGGCGCAATCGAACGCGCAAGCGGTTGCCGCCGATCGCGCGTACTTGAAGGGCAAGCCGCAAGACGGCATTTACCCGCTGATGTACTATCCGCACAACATCCACTTCCTCCTCTACGCCCACGGCGCGCAAGGCAAGTGCGCGGAGGCCGCCGCCGCGGGCAAGGACTTGGTTGCGCAGGTGACGCCGGGGCTGGATGCGATGCCGATGTTGCAGGGATTCATCGCCTATGTGTATCAGCTATCGGTGTGGTGTCCCTCGATTCCGCTGGCCGCCCCGCCGGCGCCGAAACACGCGCTGGCGACCGTGGCGTATCAGTACGCGAAGGGCACGCGCGCGGCGTGGTCGCGGGATGTGGCGGCGGCGCGAACCGCGCTGACGGCCATGCGCGAAGCGGCCAAGAGTGTCGCGCCGGAGACGATCTATGCGCCCGAGTACACGCGGGCGTATTTGATCGTCGCCGAGGAGTCGTTGCTCGCGCGGATCGCCGATGCGTCGGGCGATCTGGCGGCGGCCGAGCGGCATTGGCGGGCGGCCGTAGATGCGCAGGATACGTTGCGCTACGACGAGCCGCCGATCTGGTTCTACCAGGCGCGGCAGTCGCTCGGCGCGGTGCTGCTGCGGGCCGGGCGCGCGGCCGAAGCCGAGGTGGTGTTGCGGGAGTCGTTACGTGTGCAGCGGCGAGATCCGCGGACGTTGTACTTGCTGATGAAGGTGCTGTCTGGCCGCGAGGCGGACTTGGTTCGCGCGGAATTTGAGGCGCTGTGGAAGGGCGCGGCCGTGTTGAAGGTGGAGGAGTTGTAGGCTGTCAACGACTGCAACCGATCCTCGATTTGAAACAGACGCCCCCGCAGGATGACCGCCTTTCGCTGTAACTTCGAAACGCGACCATGCGTGATTTCCCGCGCAGCCACTATCCATAAGTTCCAGTTCGGGCTGCCGTCGGTGGCTAGGAAGCGCCGCGGCGCAGCCGACTCCCAATGCTAAAATCGAAAGTTCCGACATGCCCAACCTCAAACAGTTAATCCGGGAGATCCCCGACTGGCCCAAACCGGGCATTCTCTTCTATGACATCACCACGCTGATGAAAGACCAGGCCGGCCAGGCCGCCGTGATCGACGGCCTCAAGAGTAGCGTCAACGCCGACGAAATCGACGCCGTGATTGGCATCGAAGCCCGCGGCTTCTTCTTCGCACCCACGGTCGCGCACTCGCTTGGCAAGGGCTTCATCCCCGTGCGAAAACCGAAGAAGCTTCCCGCCGCCACCGAATCGGTCGAGTATGCGCTGGAGTATGGCACCGACAAATTGGAAATCCACAAAGACGCCATTCAGCCCGGCCAGCGCATCCTCATCGTCGATGACGTTCTGGCCACTGGCGGCACCGCCGCGGCTGTCGCGCAACTCGTTGAGAAACTCGGCGGCAAAGTGGTCGCGCTCGCGTTCGTCATCGAACTCGACTTCCTCAGCGGCCGGGACAAACTGGGCAAACACCGCATCCACTCGCTCCTGCACTACTAATGCGCCAAGTCAGCGTCCTCGCCTTCGCCAAGCTCAATCTCGATCTCCGAGTGTTGAACCAAGGCGCGAACGGCTTCCATGATTTAAGAAGTGTCTTCCAGACGATCTCGCTGCACGACCGCATCGACATCGCCTACTCACCGTCGAAGAAGACGCAAATCGAGGGGACCTCGGATATCCCGAACAACCTGATCGAGCGCGCCGCGAGAGCGCTGCTCGATCACACGCGCACGACGGCAAAGCTCGAATTTCGCCTCACAAAAAGCATCCCGATGGGCAGCGGCATGGGTGGCGGGTCGTCCGACGCCGCCGCGGTGCTGCTTGCGCTCCCGGTCCTCGCCGGAATGTCGATTCCGCTCGACGAATTGATCCGCCTCGCCGCGGGTCTCGGTTCCGACGTCCCGTTCTTCCTGCTCGGCGGCGCCGCGGTAGCGCTGGGGCGGGGAACCGAACTCTATCCGCTGCCCGAAATTCCCAATAAAAAGCTGCTCATCGTCGCGCCGGGGGTGCATGTTTTGACCCCGGAGGCCTACCGCGCCTTCAACCGCGCCGGGAACGGAAAATTGACGGAAGCGCAAGTTATTCAGTATATTGATAGTTTCCAGTCGCGCGCCTGGGGGCTCGGGAAATCCCTGTCCAAAGGCAGCGCTGGAAGCGAGGCAGTCAACGATTTCGAACGTGTGGTGTTCCCCCAACACCGGCAACTCAAATCCATCCTCACAGCGCTACAAAAATCAGGAGCTGACCCAGCCAGAATGACCGGCAGCGGCTCGGCTCTCTTCGGAGTATTCACCACACAGCAACAGGTTTTGAAAGCGCGGGCCGCCGTTGAACGGTTGTGTCCGCAAGCCGTGGGATCGCGGGCAACGTTTGTTAGCCGCGCCCGCTACAAAGCCGCCTGGTGGCGTCAACTGCAACCTCACATGGACTCGACGGACCCCAAGTCATGGCCGCCACAAAGCCGATACGCGTCGCGCCGCCGAAAAGAGCGATGAGATCCGATAAGCTCAAGCTCTTTACCGGTAACGCCAACCCGGCGCTGGCTACCGAGATCGCCGCATGCCTCGGTATGGATCTCGGCACGGCGCCCGTGCGCACCTTCGCCGACGGTGAGATCTACCTGCAGATCAAGGAGAATGTGCGGGGCGCCGACGTGTTCGTCATTCAGCCCACGTGCAGCCCCGTTGACCGCCATATCTTCGAAGTTCTCCTGATGATCGACGCGCTGAAGCGCGCCTCGGCCGAGCGCATCACCGTGGTGCTGCCCTACTACGGCTACGCGCGGCAGGATCGCAAGGACAAGCCCCGCGTGCCGATCTCGGCCAAGCTGGTCGCCAGCGTCATCGAACGCGCCGGCGCTGATCGCGTGCTCTGTCTCGATCTGCACGCCGCGCCGATTCAAGGCTTTTTCGACATCCCCGTCGATCACCTCTACGCCGCGCCCGTATTGGTCGAATACTTCCGCGCCAATCCGCTGGAAAATCTGATGGTCGTATCGCCGGATGCTGGAGGTGTGGAGCGCGCGCGCGCTTTCGCCAAGCGGCTGAACGCGCCGCTGGCGATCATCGATAAACGCCGCGAAGAGGCCAATGTCGCCGAAGTGATGCACGTCGTCGGCGACGTCGAAGGACATCATTGCCTGATGGTGGACGACATGGTCGACACCGCCGGTACTCTGGTCAAAGGCGCCGATGCGCTGCTGGCCAACGGCGCGTCGGGCGTTACCGCTTGCGCGACGCACGCGGTGCTTTCCGGTCCCGCGATCGAACGAATTCGAAACTCCCGGCTTACCCGGGTCGTCTTCAGCAACTCCATTCCGCTGAAGGAAGAGGCCGCCGCCTGCGATCGTATCCATACGATATCGGTGGCGCCGCTTCTGGCCCAAGCCATCAAATCCATTCACGAGGAGACGTCCGTCAGCGGACTCTTCGTCTAGACTTCGAGGTCAGTATGAGAAAAGACATTACCATCGCCGCCGCGCCACGCTCCACACGGGGCAAGAACGAAGCGCGCCGTCTGCGCGTTAGCGGCCAAATGCCCGCCGTGATTTATGGGACCAATAAGGACCCGGTCGCGGTCGCCGTCAGCCCGAAGGAGGTCAGCAAAATCCTCCATTCCAGCACGGGCCACAACACAATCTTCGATGTCGCCGTCGATGGCGGCGCCGGAGAGCCAGTCATGATCGTCGACTGGCAGCATCACCCGCTGCGCGGCAACCTGCTGCATATCGACTTGCAACGCATCGATCTGGAAAAGGCGCTCATCGTTTCCGTCCCCGTTCACGTCAAGGGGGAAGCGCGCGGCGTCAAACTGCAGGGCGGTTTGCTCGAGCTCGTTTCGCGCGAAATCGAGATCGAATGTCTGCCGAACGACATTCCGGAGTTCTTCGAAGTCGATGTCACCGATCTGGCAATCAACCAGGCCGTGCGCGCCGGCGATCTGAAGCTCGCCGAGTCGGTGACCCTGATTTCGCCCACCGATGCCGTGCTCGTGCACGTCACTTCGCTCAAGGCCGAGGAAGCGGCGCCCGCCGAAACCGATAAACCCGCCGAGCCGGAAGTCGTTAAGGCCAAGGGCAAGAAGGAAGACGCCGAAGCGCCGGCCGCCGACAAGAAGAAGAAGTAATTTCCGGTGGCGGAGGGAGCACCCAGTTCCGGACCGGCCTGGCTCATCGCCGGGCTTGGCAATCCGGGTCCGGAGTACGAACGGACTTACCACAATCTGGGCTTCCTCGCTATCGACCGGCTCGCCGAAGCGAACAACATTCGCGTTACGCGGCCGGAGTCCAGGGCCCTCACTGGCGTGGGCGTTGTCGCCCGCCAACCGGTGCTCGTGGCCAAACCGCAAACTTACATGAATTTGAGCGGCGGCTCGATCGGGCCGCTTCTTGAGAAATACACGCTCCCGGCCGAAAAGCTGATTGTCATCTATGACGAACTGGCCATCGACTGGGGCTCGATTCGAATCCGGCCGAAAGGCTCGGCGGGCGGACACAACGGTGTCAGTTCCCTGATTCGAAGCGTGGGCAACGACAACTTCATTCGCGTGCGCCTCGGGATTCGCCCCGAGCACCGGGTGGGGGATCTGAAAGACTACGTGCTCGCTCCCATCCGGCGGGCGCAAATGGAAACCCTGGATTCGATTCTCGGCCTCGCGGTCGAGGCTGTCGAAGCCATTATCACCGAAGGCGTCGAAATGGCCATGACGAAATACAATCGTCGCGCCCAAGGTGCAAACGAGGAACAATGAGAACTTACGAACAACTGTTCATCGTCAATACCGCCGCTGTCGATACCGATGTCGATGCGCTGCTCGAGCAACTCACGGGCATCATCACATCCACCGGCGGCACTGTTGACAAAACCGACAAGTGGGGCGTGCGCAAACTCGCCTACCGCGTCGATCGCCAGACCGAAGGGTCTTACATTCTGCTCTGTTTTTCCTGCGGTTCCCAGACCGTGCGCGAACTCGAACGCCGCCTGCGCGTCTCCGATCTCGTGTTGAAATTCATCACGGTCCGCATGGACGAGCGCATGAAGCGGGTTGCCAAGCGCCAGAAGCGCCGCGAAAAGCGGTTGGCCCGCAAGCCGCAGCTTGCCGCGCCGCCCGCCGCTCCCGCCGCTGTCCCCGGCGAAGCCCCCGCCGCTCCCGCCATGCCCGCCGCTCCGGCGCCTGAAATGCCGGCAGCGCCCGAAGCTGCCGCCCCAGCCGCCGAACCGGCAGCCGAGAACTAAGGAAGAAAGGAAAAGAACATGGCTGAAACCAAAGGTGGTCGTCCAATCGCTGCCTCGCAGCGCCCAACGGGCGGAGACAAGGCCCTCGGTGGCAAGAAGCAATTCTTCCGCCGCAAGAAGGTCTGCCGCTTCTGTGTCGAAAAGATCGACCTGATCGATTACAAAGACACTCGCACCCTGCAGGCGTTCATTTCGGAACGCGGCAAGATTACGCCGAAGCGTATCTCCGGCGTTTGCGCCATTCATCAACGGTTGCTGAGCGAAGCGATCAAACAGGCTCGCAACATCGCTCTGCTGCCTTATTCCACGGCGGTCTAACCGCCCGAATCGAAATTCTAGGAGTCCATCATGGAAGTCATCTTGAGAGAAGACGTCGAGAAACTCGGTTCGCGCGGCCAGGTTGTTAAGGTCGCCGCGGGTTATGCTCGCAATTTTTTGATCCCGAAACGTCTGGCCGTCCTGGCCACGGATTCGAATAAGAAGATCGTTGAACAGGAGCGCCAGGCCGCCCTCCGCCGTGAGGCGAAGGAAGCCGCCGACGCATCCGAACTCGCCAAGCTGATGTCGGCGGTGTCCATCACCATCGCACAGAAGGCCGGCGAGAACGATCAACTCTTCGGCTCGGTCACATCGGCCGATATCGCCGCACGGCTCGAAGAGCAGAAGTTCCACATCGACCGCAAGAAGATCGTGCTCCACGATCCAATCAAGCAGCTCGGCGAGCACACCGTCACGGTGAAACTCCACCGCGAAGTGGCGGTCGATATCAAGGTCAACGTTGTCAAGGAAGACTAAGGTCTCCTTCCACGCCTAACCTTCTAACCGGCCCGCCTCGCGCAAGCAACGGCGGGCCGTTCTTACTTTTCCGGAGATCACATGGCTTATTTTGATTTGAGCGGACAGACCGCTATCGTCACCGGCGCGGCCTCGGGCATCGGCCTGGCCATCGCCAAGCGCCTCGCCAACGCCGGCGCCACCGTCGCCGTCGCCGACATGAATATCGACGCCGCCAACGCCGCCGCCGCGCAGATTCCCAACGCCTTCGCCGTGCAGGTCGATGTCGCCGACTACGCCTCCGTCGAAGCCGCCTGGGCCGCCGTCCTGGCGCGCACCGGCCGGATTCACATCCTTGTGAACAACGCGGGCGTCGCCGGCAAGGCCGCCCCGCTTTGG
>VFZQ01000140.1 GCA_016871135.1 Acidobacteriota bacterium
ATGTTGGGCTGGATCAGATCGCGCGGCTCATAGGGCCGCTGATAGCGCATGATTCGATTGTTGCCGGTATCGAGAATATATAAGTTGCCGCGCCGGTCGACCGCTAGCCCCGAAGGACTTCTCAGCCCGATTTGTGTATTCGTGCCGGGGCCGAGGGGAACCGTAGTCAGGAAGTCCGCCTGCCCTATCACCGCATCTGCTTTCGACCCATTCGCCGCCCGCGAATTGCGGAATACCAATACCCGGTTATTATTCGAATCGGCGACGTACAACACGTTTGGTGTCACCGACGTGTCCACGGCAACGGCCTGCGGTCCGAAAAACTCTCGCCCTTCCACCAGGTTCGGCGCGCTTGTGATCAGCTGAACCTTCGCGTGGCCTACCACCCGGCTTGGGCTAGGGTTAAACTGGACCGGCGTCTGGGCATGTCCTGCCGTCATGGCCGCCACGGCCAATCCGAGCCAACTATATCGTGCGTGCATTCTCATCCTGAGTTTCCAAATTCTTGTGGCGCCTACCCGATCTACTCGACAGGGTCTGCCCATCATTTGCCAAGGGACAGGCGCGGGATCCATCCCTCTTTGAACCAACGGTAACATCCATGGCTTGCCGGTGTCCACCGTATCTCTCTTTACATATATCGACTGTAACTCCCGGTTTCTGTAGCGTTTACCGCAGCGAAGGACGTAAAATCCCGGTACACTGGAGTTTCCGCCTCCGATGCCAACTTCCTTGGCCCGCCCGCGCGTGGCCGCCGTCTCCTACCTCAACACCGTCCCGCTCATCTGGGGTCTCGAGCACGGTCCTTCGCGCGGCGCCTTCGATGTGCAATACTGCGTGCCTTCGGAATGCGCCGACCGCATGCGCCGCGGCGACGCCGACATCGGTCTAATTCCGGTCATCGAGATGGCTCGTCAAGGTTTTGACTACTGTCCGGGCACGGGCATCGCGTGCGATGGCGAAGTGAGGAGCATCTTACTCATTTCGAAGGTCCCGCCCGCGCAAATCCGGACCGTCGTGGCCGATTCCGGCTCGCGCACTTCAGTGATGTTGGCACGCGTTATTCTCGATTCCGTTTTCGATACGCGACCTTCTATCACCGTCGCGCCGCCGTCGCTCGGCGACATGCTGCTGGCAGCCGACGCCGCGCTGGTCATCGGCGATCCCGCGCTCCATATCGAGCCCGACGCGCTCCCGTATCACGTGCTCGACCTCGGCGCCGAGTGGAAACGCTTCACCGGATTGCCGATGGTTTTCGCGATGTGGTCCGGCGCTCCGCAATTTACGACCGAAGCCAATAGCCGTGTCTTTGTCGACTCGCTTCGCTTCGGGATGCGGGAAATGGACACGATCGTCGCCGCCGAAAGCGCCGAACGCGGACTGCCCTCCGAAACGGTTCGTACCTACCTAACACGCCACATCCGATTCGAACTAGGCGAAAATGAGTACGAAGGACTAAGAACCTACCTGCGGCACGCCGCGCGCTTGGAGCCCACGCTTCTGATTCGCGATGCCCTCACCGTAACCCCATGATCTCCACCGACCAAGCCCGAGAACTCTTCGACAGCCCCGACCTGATCGGCATCGGCATGGAGGCCGACCGCGAACGCCGCCGCCATCATCCGCACAACATCGCGTCCTACATCATCGACCGCAATATTAACTACACGAACGTTTGTACGGAGTACTGCTCCTTCTGCGCCTTTTACCGGCCCAACGGTCACAAAGAGGCCTATGTGCATACGAAGGAAGTAATCTACCAAAAGATCGAAGAGACGATTGCCGCCGGAGGCACCGGTGTTTTGATGCAGGGCGGACTTCATCCCGAACTACCGATCGAATACTACGAGGATCTGTTCCGGTCGATCAAGCAGCGCTACAAGATTCACCTGCATGTTCTGTCGGCGCCAGAAATATTGCACATTGCGACGCTGACGGGAATTTCGGTCTCCGACACCATCGCCCGGCTGCGCGATGCGGGACTCGATTCGATCCCCGGAGCCGGCGCCGAGATCCTGCACGACGAGGTTCGTCACCGCATCGCGCGGCTGAAGTGCAACACAGAGGAGTGGCTGAGTGTCCACCGCGACGCGCACAGACTCGGGGTCCGCACGACGGCGACAATGATGTGGGGTTGTGGCGAGACCATCGAACATCGCATCCACCATCTCAACGTGATTCGCCAACTGCAGGAAGAGACCGGCGGCTTCACCGCGTTCATTCCGTGGAGCTTTCAGCGCGATAACACGTCGCTTGGACGCTTCGTAAAGGAAGAGGCCACCAGCGTCGAGTTCCTGAAGACGCTCGCCATCTCTCGCATCTTTTTGTCCAACATCACCAATATTCAGACATCCTGGGTTACCCAGGGTTTGAAGGTCTGCCAAATCGGTTTGCGATTTGGCGGCAACGACGTCGGCAGCGTGATGATGGAAGAAAACGTCGTCTCGCAGGCTGGCGCATGCTTTGAGGCGACCGAGGAAGATCTGCGGCGCTTGATCCGCGATGCCGGATTTATCCCCAAGCAGCGCGACTCGTTGTACCGAACCTACTTCCTGAACTAATTCCGGTAGGACTGAGCGCCGATTTCTGAATGGTCGGTTTGCAGTCTTTCTCGGCCGTGGGCTGGTCGGCGAGGTTCGAAGGGGAGTTCCGCGCTGGTTCTGGCGCGATCATCATCAACAGGGCCGCGGTGAAGCTAACGATTGGCGAAAGTTGCGAGTACTGCATATTGCAGTTACATACGCAACCAAACTCGAAAAGTTTGCATTTATTTTTACGATTTTCCCGCTAGCGCCCAAATCAGAAACATGCAGAAGCCTCCGACGCCGGCGGCGGCCGGAATGGTCATAATCCACGCCCACAAGATGTTGGTGGCGAGGCCCCAGCGCACCGCCTTTAGTCGGTGGATCGAACCGACACCAGCGATAGATCCGGCGATGACGTGCGTGGTCGAGACCGGCATATGCAAGTAGGTGGGGAAGAGAATCGAGATCGCGGCTGCGGTCTCGGCGCAGAAGCCGCCCTTGGGCTTCAGCCGCGTGAGTCGAGCGCCCATAGTGCGGACGATGCGCCAACCGCCAGACATCGTGCCGGCGGCGATAGCGATATAGGCGGCCCAGATCACTTCCTTGGGAACGACGAAGTCCCTGATGTAGCCGGCTGAAAACAACACGCTGGTGATGATGCCCATCGTTTTTTGCGCGTCGTTGGCACCGTGGGAAAAGCTGAAGATCGCCGAGGAGGCGAGTTGTAGCCCTCGGAACCATTTGTCGACCTTGTTGGGCGTCGAATTTCGGAAGATCCAATAGACGATGACCATCAAGAGGTAAGCCACTGTCATTCCCAGCACCGGAGCAATGACGATAAACGAAATCATCTTCACCCAACCGGGGATCACAAGCGCGTTGAAGGAGTTCGTGAAGCCTTGAGTTAGCGCGACCTTTGCCATCGCCGCGCCGCCGTAACCGCCGAGCAGGGCATGGGAGGACGACGAGGGCAACCCCCACCACCAAGTGGCCAGGTTCCACGTGATCGCGCCGATCAACCCGGCGAGAATAACGTACGGCGTGACGATTTTGAGGTCCACCATGCCCTTGCCGACGGTTGACGCCACGCCTGTATCGAGGACGAACACGGCCATCAGATTCCACACCCCTGCCCAGACAACGGCATGTAGCGGGTTGAGCACGCGCGTCGCGACGATGGTGGCGATCGAGTTTGCCGCGTCGTGAAAACCGTTGATGTAGTCAAAGGCGAGCGCGACGGCGACAATCAGTGCGACGAGAATGAATGTCGAATCCATGCGGGCCGGTTAGCTGTTCTTGACAACAACGTTTTGCAGAACGTCGGACACGTCTTCGCAGGAGTCGACGGTCCACTCGAGGATGTCGTAGATCTCCTTCAACTTAATGACCTTCACGGCGTTGGTCTCTTTGTCGAAGAGATCGACGATTGCCTGCCGGACGACTTTGTCAACCTGATCTTCCAAGCGGTTGATTTCGATGCAGTGCTCGACGATAACGCGGTTTTTGTCCATCATCGCGACCGCGGCCTTCACTTCGGCGACGCACTTGACCAGAAACTTGCAGATGTCGACCATTGGCTCGGGAATGGGGTCGATCTTATAGGCCACAATGCAGTGCGAGGCCTCCTCCATGCCGTCCATGACGTCATCGAGCTTGGAGCAGAGCTTGTGAATGTCCTCGGGGTCGAGCGGCGTGATAAAGCTTTGGTTCAGCCGTTTGAAGACTTCGTGAGTGATCTCGTCGCATTCGTGTTCGTACTGCTGAATGCGCGGATCGATAAGCTTGAGATGGGAATTTCCGGTTTGAACACCGTCCAAAAGCACGGCAGCGGCTTCGTTCAAGAGCCGGCATTGGGTGTTCAGCAGTTCGAAGAACTTTTCTTCGCGGGGCAGGATGTTCATGTCGCCTCGATATTCTTTTCGTTGGAAGATTTAGTGTCGCAGAGGGGTGAGGGTTGCAGCAAGGTTAGTTTGGTTACAACTCCATGACAACGGGGAACAACTCGGAGCCATTGGGGGAGGGGGTTCCGGCGCGTCCGCCCGCGTCCTGGGGGAGGTAGCGGGTGTCGAGTAATCGGGTGTGATCGATGTTGCCCATTGCGGTCAGGAGGTTTTCTTTCAAGAACGGGTGGTCCTTCTCAAGCTCAGCAAAGATATCACGAAGCGACCGTCGAACGGTACCTGTCTTTTGCGAGCATCCGCAGGGAATCACCGGCGCGGTCAGGTGCGCGGAGTAGGCGCGAGTGATGTCCTCGCCGACGAAGACCAGCGGGCGAATCAGCCGAAAGTCCTTTTTCGCCGACCAGGTTACGGCCGGTAGCGCGCTCAGACGGCCCGTGTACATCGCGTTCCGAAGCAGCGATTCGCAAAAATCGTCGGCCGTGTGGCCGAGCGCGATGACGTTCGCGTTCATCTGTTTGGCGATCTCGTAGACGGCGCGGCGGCGGAAGCGGCTGCACATGTCGCAGCCGTGATCGGGCTGTTCGTCGAGCAGCTTGAAGCTGGGCTCGTCGCGCACGTAATGCCACTCGATGCCGCGGTTCTTCAGGTAGTCGCCGAACGGCGAGATGGGCGCCAGGAATTTGCCTTGTTCGACAGTGAAGGCACAGACGTCGAACCGGATCGGCGCGCGCTGCTGCAGCAGCAGCAGCGCCTCAAGCAAAGTAACGGAATCCTTGCCGCCCGAGAGACCAACCGCGACGCGGTCTCCTTCGCGGATCATGTCAAAACGTTCTATCGCCTGACCGACTTTGCGGAGCAGCGTCTTTTCGAGATCCAATCTGTCCTATTTTACTACCGATCGCCCGGCTACAGTCCGGCGGCGGTAAGACTGGCTTCGATGGTGCGCGGATTATCGAGCATCAGATCGATGCCTGCCGCAACGGCGAGGTCGAGCGCTTTCTGTGGAATGAGGCCGATCAACTCCGATCCCAATACCCTTACGCCCTGTTCGGCCGCCAGGCGCTGGACGCGCGCCATAACAAAATGCGGCGGCGTAACCTCGTAGTCGGTCAGGTTCATCGAGACCTGTGTGATGCCCCTCGACTCCAGGTCCAAACCCAGCGCCCGCACTCCGTTGAAACCTCCATTGGCCTCTCGAATCGTCTGCGCGATCGACTTGGCGATTTCGACATCTGCCGTGTCGAGCTCAATGTTCCAAGCGATGAGGATCTTTCGCGCGCCGACCGCGGCGGCCCCTGCGGTGGGATGCAGTTCGGCCTGGCCGTAGTCGGGGAATCGGTCGATGTCGGTCTTCACCGCTTCCTTCAGGAATTCGTAGCCGCCCTGGCGGACATAGGGCAGCGACCGGCGCGCGGGAAGCACAGCGGCGTCGCCGTACAAATAGACAGGCAGCCGATAGCGGTTCCACAACTCCGCGCCGACCGAGTGGGCGATCCAGCCGCACTCGATGAGCGTAATCTGGCGGAGCGGAACAAAAGGGATGACGTCGGCGGCGCCGATGCGCGGATGGACGCCTTCCTGTGTGTTCAGGTCGATCAACTCGATGGCCTTTCCGGCCGCGGCGACGGCGGCTACTCCCACGCTTTCCGGGCGGCCTGCGAAGGTGATGACGGAGCGGTTGTGATCGGGGTCCGAAGACTGATCGAGAATGTGTGCGCCTGGGGTCGCGCGGATTGCCTCCGCGATCGCTTCGACGACATCGGCGCGGCGGCCTTCCGAGAAGTTGGCGACACACTCGACGAGTGGTCCAAGTTCGCTCATGTATCCGCTTGTACCATGGATGGAAGTGCTCGCGCGACGATTATCGAATTTCCTGGCGACACCGCTTGGAGCGGCGTTGTTGTTGCTCGCCGAGGTGGTGACGTTTTTCCGCAAGATTGTTCTGGACAAGGACTGGACGATCCCGTGGGATTTTACCGGCTATCACCTGCCGCTGTTCTGCGGCGTGGCGAAGTTAATTGCAAACGGCGAATGGCCGTTCTGGGACGCCTTCACCTACGGCGGATTTCCGCTGTTCGCCAATCCACAGGCACAAGTCTTCTATCCACCGGCTTGGCCTTTCTACGTGATTGCGGCGGCGATCAACGAACGCTATTGGCTCGAAGTACTCGAGTGGATGACTGTGCTGCATGTGTGGGTTGCCGCGATGCTGGCTTGGCGGTTGGCGCGCGCGGCGGGAGCGGAGGCGCACGCCGCTTTACTGGCTGGGACGACGTACGCGCTCGGCGCGTTCTACACCGCGCATATCTCCCATGCTGGCGCGGCGTGCGCGGCGGCGTGGCTGCCGTTGGTCTGGCTCGGAATGCTGGAGAGGCGGTGGAGAGTTGTCGCCGTTGGGTTGGCATTGTCGCTGCTGGCGGGCTTTCCTGCGATGGTCTATGTCGCGTTCGGCACGGCTCTCCTGGTGGGCGATCCACGCGTGTGGTTGCGCGGCGCGTTGGGCGGAATTGTATTATCGTCGCCGATGCTGCTTTCGGCGATGCAACTGGTGGCCCTATCGACAGCGAGCGAGCGCGGCATTCAGGTAGTGGGTGGCGGACTACACTGGCAAGCGTGGATCACGCTCGTCTGGCCAGCGTGGATTTCAAAGACCAGTATCGACTCCGCCGGTCTGCCCGGTAGCCCGGAGTTCCTCTTCGTCTTCTGTGGATGGCTGGCGTTGATCGCGGCGCTGGGCAACCGCGATTGGCGATGGTTGATAGTGCTGGCTGGCGTTGTAGCGGTGATGATGGGCGACCGCACGCCGGGTTTCACGATGGTCTACAACTGGCTGCCGCGAAGTGTCAAGGGGTCTTTGTATCCGGAGTTTTTCCTGGCCGGTTTCGTTCTTGCGATTGGCGTGATGGCGGCGCGTGGGGTTGGTAAGTATGGGTTGATCGCAACGGCGATCGCCTTTGTCGAACTGATCTCACAGAACTCCCGGCGTGTGTTTCATCTGGCGAAGGTGCAGGATTCCGGTGCGATCCGGCCGCATCATTTCGAAGGGAGCGAGGTGACGCTGTTAGGTGTTCGCTCGCTGACGGGCAACGACTGGCGGATCGAGACGATCGACGATTCGATGGCGTGGACTTCGGCCGCGCCGATTACCCGGATTCCGCACATCGGCGGCAACGATCCGCTGGAGATGCGCGGGCCGTCGGCGGTGCGTGCGCTATACGCCAAACGAGTTTGGCCGGACCAGCGATACAGTGTACTCGCCGATGGGACGTCGCCCGTGCTGGATTTGTTGAACGTGCGGTACCTGGTGCGCTGGGCGCCGAACGACACGACGCCGCCCGAAATTCCGGGGCTGCGATTTGTTCGCTCGCTGCCTGGGCATTCGCTGTATGAGAATCCCGATGCGTTGCCGCGATGGTATGTCTCGCCGAAGTGGCGGACGTTCGAATCGTTCGGCCAATTGCGATCAATCAAACCGGGCGCCGAGGTTCTGATCGACGGACCGCCTGGAGAGGGATCGGCGGGGATTGTCACCGACATGACCGTGCGCTGTGCCGCACGGTGTTTGGTGGCGTCGTCGGTGGTTTGGTATCCGGGCTGGTCGATTCGTGTCGACGGCGTTGAGGCGCGGGTGCAGAAAGTGAACGGCGCGTACCTCGGCGTATTTGTCGACGGCGGCGAGCACAGGTTGAGTGCGCGGTTTTGGCCGGAGTTTACCTGGGCTGGTAGAAACCCTTGATCTTGTTGCCTTCGTCGCGATTCGGTTGCTTCAGGTGGCTGAGCGATGCGTATGGCAGCGCGATGAATTCGGTGGCGGTGTTGTAGGCGTCGGGGAAGAACTCGATCTCGCAGATTTCCTTCGCCGATTCGACTTTTTCCTTCATCGCCGGCGTAACGGCGGCGACAAGCGTGATCGACTTGTCGGCGAGTTTATGCATTTCGAAGCTGAGGTACGGGTTCTTGCCGAACAGGCCGCCGTCGAGCGTTTGCGGCGCGTAGGTGAATCCATAAAGCCCGCCGCGCATGTACTTGATCACGTCGCCTTCTTCGGCGCCTTGAATGAGCGCCACGGCGTTCTTGGTGCGGAGCGCCTCGCGCGCTGCCTTGAATTTCGCCACGACCGCTTCGGAAACCGGAGCCGGGGCGGCGGAGATGTTGACCATTGCCATCTCTCGATTATCCCAGATCCGGCGTTTGCGGTCGATTGCCCAGGGGCTGAAATCAGTTCGCGAAATTCTTCCGTCGCCGCCGCACCCGGTTTCCCGCTGACGGTTTCGCAGCCGGGACGGCACGTCTTGGCCGGACGCTTGAGGGTGTCGCATGCAATGACAACGGCGATCGAAATTACGGCGAGCAACGTTTCGATCGGCTTGTACGGATTCACCATTTCAGGGCCCGTGGCTTGCGTCGGGTCACCGCTGACGGGCAACACGCTGTGAGGAAACCTCGGCGGCGGACTGTCAATGACCGGCTTGTGCACGGTCGCCGACAACGCGCAGTAGCCGCTAGGTAACCGGGCCGGGATTAAACGGAGCGAGGGCGTTGTGCAGGCGCCATCGCTCCGCCCACGTCTTTTTCCGGCCGCTGGCGGAGTCGAGCAAATATTGAAACAACTGCCAACCGACATCTTCGATCGTCGCTTGGCCGGTGGCGATCGCGCCGGCGTTGATGTCGATCAGGTCGGGCCATTTTTCGGCGAGCGCCGTCCGCGACGACACCTTTACAACCGGCACCATCGCCAGTCCGTACGGCGAGCCTTCGCCGGTGGTGAACACGTGCATGTTCATCGACGCCAGTTGCTGCGTGCCGCAGATGAAGTCGCTGGCCGGCGTGGCGGCGAACACCAGGCCTTTGGCGGTGACCTTCTCGCCATGCGAGGCGACGTGATGAATCGTGCCGGAGCCCGCCTTGGCGACCGAGCCGAGCGCCTTCTCGACGATGTTCGCAAGTCCGCCGCGTTTATTGCCGGGCGTGGTGTTGGCGGCGCGGTCGGAATAACCCCGCGCGAGGTATTCGTCGTACCAGCGCATCTCTTCGATCAACTTGCGCGCCGTGGCTTCGTCGGCGCAGCGTGGTGTTAGCAGGTGTATCGCATCGCGAACCTCAGTGACCTCGGAGAACATCACGGTTGCGCCCGCGCGGACCAACAGATCCGCGGCGTATCCCACGGCGGGGATCTGTTGGTCCGCGCGGGCGCAACCGTGATG
>VFZQ01000141.1 GCA_016871135.1 Acidobacteriota bacterium
ACGATGGCGGCTTGACGGATGTCGTTGGACTTGAGAGCGAATTGAATCGCGGATTTGCCGAACTCGGCGTTGCCGCCGACGGCGTAATAGAGCGCGTGCGCGAAGCCGGTTTCAGGCATCTGTGCCTTGCCGGCGACGAGGGTTTCGAACTGATTCCAGCGGACCGACGTGCGCTCGCGTTCGCGTTTGAGGAGGCGGAGGCGGCGCGCGTTCAGGAAAAGGCGTGGGTGGGCGCCGTAGGGCTGGAAGTCTTCTTCGGCCAGGTTTTGCGCGGGGATTGAAGCAGCGGCTATCGCGCCTAGCGCCGCGCGGCGCGACAAGGGGTTCACGTTTTCGATTGTGTCACAATGACACACCTTCGAGGCGGGCACGGGCGACCGAAAGTTTTCGCGGGGTACCCACTTGATTTATTTTCAACAGTTTGCTGCAATAGATCTGTTGGCTACCCACATGCTGGGTACTGACGTGAATTGATGAAGTCAATCTTGTAACCAACCCTCTGGATTGACCTGACAAACGAACGAAGCGGGCGGGCTGAATCAAGCGTGCTTGCGGGAGCCGGTAAAAAGTTTAGAACCGCTCCTTCCACTCGTTGGTTGGTCGGTTCAGAGGGTCTTTTTTTAGGTTGCCCCACGGTTGACGAGATTCACGATCTTTCCAACACCTCATACAGTCTCTCCGCGGATCGAATCCCAATGGTACCGGTTGTTTGCCGGCGCGTTGGGCTGGGAATGATGGACGCGGGCCCAGTCCAGAGCGTAGCTCGAAGTGTTCAAGCGGACACTCTCGACCCGGCGGCGAGCCAGCGCCAGATCCGTGCGCCCCAGCGATTTATCGTTCGGGGCAACCCGCATCGGAAAAGGGGTCCTTGTCAACTTGCCTATACCCTTTTCCGATGCGGCACCCTTAAGCTGCTCAGTCGGAGGAGCCGAGAAGCCTAAGTTCAATGGCTGCGTTTTTGGGGACGCGGCCAGTTCCTTTTGAGGATGCCCTTACTATAGCAGAACTAGGGGGCGATGATTCGCGGTGGTGACTCGGGATTGATCGGCGCGGGGTCCAGAAGTTCCGCTACGCGATAGAGATTCTGATCCGCGGTCAGGATGTATCGAATCGCTCCGGCTGCGGTTAACTCTTGAGGCATTGCAAGGTGAATCGCGTCGAGCGTTCGCAGACCCGCATAGACACGAAATCGGCGAATGAGCCGTCTGGCTGTTCCCAGGTGCTGCTCTGTAAGAGGCCCCGTGCCTCGGATTAGGCCACTTGCCACATCCGCGCGCAATCGTCGACGAGCCTTCTCCGCATCTCCGGCTGGAGCGGTTTTGTGTCGTTCCTTAATCGCCGAGACAGACTCGAATTCCACGAAGGCAATCGGCGAGGCGACGAATCGAACGTCGGGCCTCGCGGCGAGCCAATCCATGTAACTGGTGCCAGACTCGGCGTGATACAGCTTCGCCATCGCGCTTGTATCGAGGTAGTAGTAAATGGCCGCGCGGGTGCGTCAGAACTTTTCGTTGCGTGCCTCGATCATCGCGCGCGACCAGCTCGATGTGTCATTCGCCAGCGACTCGCGGACCTCTTGGTGAGTCAGAGTCTCATGCTTTGCAGCTTCCCATTCATCTTCGCCAAAGAGGGCTTTCATCCGGGCCTCGTAAGACGCTTCCGATTCCACGGAGACTTGCACATGCTCATTCTCCGCGAACGTAACCGGCTCCAGCGGCCGGAGCACGCCGTTTTCGTAGACCGCCTCGATGACGCGTTGCATACGCCCTCAGTGTACCGCTACTTCGCGCGCAGCACGCCAATCAGATTCGAAAAGCTGTCGGTCCACGGGCGGAACTTTTCGGGCACGGGGATCTCGGTTCCCGCCGCCAAAGCCGATGCCTTCGCGGCCTTGGTTTCCCCGCTCATGACGAGGATCCAGGTCGAGCCGTAACAGGCCTCGTCGGACTCGCCGCGCTCATCGGAAACTTCGAGCGCCACCTGGCCGATCGCGTCGGCGCCGGATCGTACAACACCTTCCAGATCGAGGTATCGGTTCGAGATATGAACCGCGATAATGCCGCCCTTGCTCATGTGCTTGGCGTAGAGCTGCATCGCTTCGCGCGTGAGCAGATGCACGGGCACCGAGTCTCCGCTGAATGCGTCGACTGCGAGCACATCGAAGTTCATAGGCTGCATGCGTTCGAGTGTCAACCGGGCATCGCCCATGTGAACCTTTATTGGGGCACGCGACTCGTTCAAAAAGCTGAATTCTCGCCGCGCCAGTTGCAGGACGAGCGGGTTGATTTCGAAGATGTGGTAGTCGTCGCCGATGCGCGCGTAGCTGGCGAGGGTGCCGGTGCCCAGGCCGACTACGCCGACCTTCAGTGGCACGTTTTCATTGCGGCTTAGAATGGCCGTGCCGACGCCGCTTTCGCGGCAATAGTACGTAGTCGCCTCGCGCCGGCGCTCAGGGTGGAGATACTGCTGGCCGTGATTGATCGTTCCGTGGAGCAGTTGGCGCACCAGCGTTTTGTCGTGTAGATCGCCCTCGTCTTCAATGCGCAGCGTGCCGTAGAAGTTTCGTTCCGTCACGCGATAGCCCTTCAGAAACTTCTTCTGCACATTGGTCCACGCGCCCCCGTAGACGCCGAGCGCGACGAGCAGAATCGTGAGCGCGGCAAAGCCTTTCGTTTTTTGGAACGCTTCCGGGTAGCGGCTGGTAAGAGCGGCGATGACCAGCGCCATCGTCAGCCACCAGCCGAATGGATACTCGTGATAGGCGTTGAAAACCATGGGTGCGAGCAGTCCGACGAAGAGTCCGCCCAGTGCGCCTCCCACGCTGAGCGCCACATAGAAGTTGGTCAGGTAACGCGGGTGCGGCTTTAGCGACGCCAGTTCGCCGTGGCAGACCATCGCGCAGACGAACATCGCGGCGGCGCAGGCGGCGATCTTCCAGCGCATCGTCAAATCGGGCGCGTTCTCCAAATCCAGCCACAACATACCGCCGAGCGCCGCGGCCAAAAGCGGTAGCCACAGCCAGCGCCAGTAGATCTTATCGGTTTCAAACGTAAGGATAAAGCTCAGCAAGTAGAGGATCAACGGTACGATCCAGAGAAACGGAATCGCTGCGACATCCTGCGTCAGGTGCGTTGTCACCGAAAGCAGTAGCTCCGACGGGCATGCGGCGAGGCCGATCCACAGCATGCGGCGCTGGAATGACGGCGGCGCGATGGGCGATTCGTCCTCCTCCGCCGCGGGTTCTACTCGCAAATCGTTGCGAACGCGCCAAGCCACTATACCGCAGAGGACGACGAATACTGCGTAGCCGCACGACCAGTAAATTGCCTGTTTGTCGATATCGAGCGACGGCTCGACGTAGAGCGGATAACTAATCAGCGCAAGCAGCGAGGCGAAGTTGGAAAGCGCGAAGAGTCGGTAGGGCACCGCGCCGTTGTTGGCACGGGAGTACCAGGCCTGCAGGAGCGGCCCGGTGGTCGATAGGAGAAAGTACGGTAAGCCAATCGTCACGGCGAGCAAGCCGAGGATGAGAAGGGCCGGATTTTCGTCGCCGTTGGGCTTCCATCTCGCGCCGGGCATGATCGGCAATACGGCGAGACTGATCGCCAGCAAGCCCGCGTGAACGCGGAACTGCATCTTTGCCGCGGTTTTGTCGTAGAGGACATGCGCGTAGGTGTAGCCGCCCAGTAGCGCCGCTTGGAAGAACAACATGCAGGTGTTCCAGACAGCCGCCGAGCCGCCGAACCAGGGAAGAATGATCTTCGCGATTACCGGCTGCACCTGAAACAGCAGAAACGAAGACACGAAGATGGTGAGGGCGTACCAGGCCATGCGGACGATCTCGCTATCTTCGCACGATGGCGAATAGGTTCGAGAACGCATCGGTCCATTCGCGGAAGTTGGGGTCCGGTTTAGCGATGGTCGAACGTTCCCGGAACGAAGGAGTGGCGGCGAGTTTTTCGGGAGACATCACTAGCGCGTAGTGCGAGATGAAGCATTCTTCGTCGCCCTCGTCCGGGTTGTCTTCGATCTCGACGACGACTTTGCCGAAGCGCTCGGCGGCTTTGGCGACAACGGGTAGCAGATCGAGGTAGCTGTTGGTGATATTCACGATCACGATGCCGTCCGGCTTCAGATGGCGGAAGTACAGATCGAAGGCTTCGTGCGTGACCAAGTGCACGGGAATGGAGTCGCCCGAGAACGCGTCCATGAACAGACGGTCGAAATTCTGGGGCGGATCGCGTTCCAGCGACAGACGCCCATCGCCGAGCACCTCGCTGATTTTGGCCGGCGTCTCGGTCATGAAGGTAAATCGGGCCCTGGCGATTTCGAACACCTGCGGGTTAATTTCGTAGAGCCGGAACTCATCTCCGGGCCGCCCGTAGCCGAGCATAGCGCCACAGCCCAGGCCGAGTACGCCGACTTTGAGCGGTTTACCCCCTTCGCGGGTGAGCAGTGCGCGTCCCGCGCCGGAGTTCTTGCAGAAATAGCTGGTTGGTTGCATCCGGCGTGCGGGATCAAGCAACTGCTGGCCGTGGTTGATTCTCCCGTGCACCAGTTGCTTGGCCGCGGCATACTCGCCCGGTTTGCCCGAGTTGCTGACATGGAGGTGCCCATAAAAATTGCGAACGGCAATTTCTACTCCGTCCAGATTGGATTTCTTGATCTTGAAAAGCCACGCGCCATAGGAGCCGAGCCCGATCAGGAAAACGATCAACGCCGCCTTTCCCAGATTCGTGGCCGTGGAGGTGCGCGCAAAGACAATCGTCGCGAGGGCGGCACATAGCCACAGGCCGATCTGCAGTTCATAGTAGGCGTTGAAAAGCACTGGCGCGGCGAGTCCGACGAAGAGCCCGCCGATTGCGCCGCCCAGCGAGAGCGAAACGTAGTAGCCCGTCAGGTAGCGTGGCGCCGGGCGAAGCGAGGCGAGTTCACCGTGACACACCATGCAGCAAACGAAAATCAGCGCCGAGCAGAACGCGATGTTGTTGCCTACCTTCAGCCAGTCGGGCGATTCGTCCAAAATTGTCCCCATCGTGTAGAGGGCGATAATCAGCGCGGGGAAGAAGATCCAGCGCTGATAGGCCTTCGGGGTTTCGAAGCAGAGGATGAACGTGAGTAGGTAAACGGCCAGCGGAATCACCCAGAGAAAGGGAATCGCGGCAACGTCTTGCGTCATGTGCGTCGTGATCGCCAAAAGCAAAATCGACGCGCAGGCGGCAAGCGCGATCCACAACACGCGCAGGCCCATGGTTGGCGCGGCGCCTTCTTCCTGTTCCGTCTTCGGCAACGGATCGGCCGCGAACTTCCAGGTCACGCCGATGCCGAGCGCGGCGAAAATTACGAACACACCGGACCAGACCCAGGCCTGCTGCTGAACGCTGAGACTCGGCTCCACCAGCACCGGGTAGGTCAACAGCGCGGCCAGCGACGCGGCGTTCGACAGAGCGAACAACCGCCACGGAATGCCTTCCTTCGTTGCCCGCACGTACCAGGCCTGCAGCAGCGGGCTGGTCGTCGAAAGCAGGAAATACGGCAGGCCGATCGTTGTCGCAAGAAGACCGAGGATGCGTCCAATCGGCTCTTCGCCGCCCGCTGGCTTCCACGCCGCCGAGGGCAGAATTGGCAATAGCAAGATGCTCGCCGCAAGCAGCGTCATGTGGATCTTGCGCTGCACTGCGGCTGTTTGCCCTTGTAGCCAATGCGCGTAGGCGTAGCCGCCGAGGAGCATCGCCTGAAAGAACAGCATGCAGGTGTTCCACACGCCGGCCGCGCCGCCGAACCATGGCAGGATCGCTTTGCTGATAACGGGCTGGACCTGGAACAGCAGGAACGCCGAGACAAAAATCGTGAGCGCAAACAAGGGCATTTATCGTTTCCAATCGGACATCATCGCGTGCGAGGCCTCGGCCTTGTCGCCGCGGAAGATGTAACACGTCGACGAACTCCGCGCCAGCAGCCGGCCTTGCGCGTCGCGAACATCACACTCTATCAGGCCTGTGGTGCGGCCTTTGTTAATGACTTTTGCTTCGGCCGTTACGCGGCCTTCACTTACGGGACGCAAGTAGTTGATCTTGAGTTCCAAAGTGGTCATCGCTTCGCCTTCTTCGAGCGAGCAGAAAAAGGCGATACCCATGGCCATGTCGGCGATGTCGCAATAAACGCCGCCGTGCAGAGTGCCCTGAAAATTGTGGAGGCCCGAGTGGACTTCGACCGAGACGCGCGCGGCGCCGGGTTCAAAGTGGTCGAGCGTGAATCCAAGCGTGTCGTACAGCCCAAGCGGGGCGTTGGCGGCGACACGTTCGCGGAACAAATCATAGATCTTCGGCATGAGAGAGTCGAAATGGCTATGGTAGCCTAGAAGTTCTACGTCGTTTCAGGGCTGAGGTCCGTTGCCGTCCAAGGTCAGCGAAGCGTTTACTCTACGATGCTACCCGTTCCGGGAAGCCGACCTCATTGTCAGCTTCTATACCCGCGATCAGGGCCGGCTGCGAGGTGTGGCGCGAGGCGCTAGGCGGTTGAAGAACTCTTTCGGATCCGGTCTGGAACGCCTCTCGATGGTGCGTATGCACTACCGCCAGAAAGAGAACGTGGAACTGGTCCAGTTGAACAGTTGCGATCTCATCGAAAGCCAGTTCAGCTTGGCTAGCGACTACCCTTCCGGAGTGGCGCTCGACTACTTCGCCGAACTTTGCGAGCAGTTGCTGCCGCCTCATGAACCCAACGAAAAATTCTTCCGCTTACTTGGCTCGGTGCTGGAGCATCTTCGCAACGCAACCGAAGCCGAGCGCGCACACGGGCCGTGGTTGAGCGTGACTTACTTCACGCTTTGGGCGGTCCGCCTGTCGGGGTTTCTGCACGACTTGCGCATCAGTGACGAATCCCGAGAAATCGCAAAAGAGATGTTGATAACGCCGATTGGCAAACTACAACCGAGAGATTGGACGCAGGCTACAGCACCGGATCTGCGGCGCGCGCTCATCGACGCTGTCGAACATCACATCGAACGCCGGCTTATCACGGCGCGCGTATTGGAGACGCTTTAGCCGCTTCGTATGGACACGTTTCAAGAAACGATTTTTAAGCTGAAGAAATACTGGGCCGATCGCGGTTGCATTATTCAAGAGCCTTACGACACCGAAGTCGGCGCGGGTACGATGGCGCCGGAGACCTTTCTCCGTGTGCTTGGCCCGAAGAAGTACAACGTCGCGTATGTGCAGCCGAGCCGCCGGCCCGCGGATGGGCGCTACGGCGACAATCCGAACCGGCTCTACAAACACCAGCAGTTGCAGGTGATTCTGAAGCCGACGCCGGCCGATGTTTTGGACTTGTACATGGGCTCGCTCGAAGCCATCGGCATCGATCTGACCAAGCACGATCTGAAGCTCGAAGAAGACAACTGGGAATCGCCGACGCTCGGCGCGTGGGGCATCGGTTGGCAGGTGATGCTCGACGGCATGGAGATCACGCAGTTCACCTACTTCCAGCAGTGCGGCGGCGTGGATCTCGATCACGTGCCCGCCGAGATCACCTACGGATTGGAACGGATCGTGTCGTTTCTGCAAGGCGTCGAAAGCGTCTACGATATCGAGTGGGTGAAGGGCGTGAAGTATCGCGACGTGCGATATTTCGATGAGCTGCAGCAATCGGTGTACAACTTTGAAGTGGCCAACGTCGATCGCCTCTGGCGGCTTCTTGGCGAATACGAAGCCGAGGCGCAAGGCTTGATTGACGGGTATCGCGCCGTCGAAGAGGAAGACGCGACGAACAAACGCCGCTTCCCGCTGCTGGCCGCCTACGACAACGTGTTGAAGTGTTCGAATCTGTTTAATCTGCTCGATGCGCGGGGCGCGATTAGTGTCACCGAGCGCGTCGGCGTGATCGGCCGCGTTCGCAAGCTGGCCGTCGGCGTGGCGCAGGCGTTTCTCGATCAAGAGAAGTTCCGGGAGTTGGCCTGATCATGTTGCCCTTCCTACTTGAAATCGGCACGGAAGAGATTCCCGATTGGATGATTCCATCGGCGCTCGAATTCCTGCGCGAGAAGTTCGATGGTTCCGATGTTACCGTCGATGGCACCGGCCGGCGGCTAGTGTTGCGTGCGTCACTCGAAGAACGCACGGCGGATAAAGAAGAGGTCGTCACGGGCCCGCCCGCTGCCGTGCAGGGTAAGCCGCTCGAAGGATTTTGCGCCAAGCAAGGCATCACGCCCGACGCGTTGACCGTAGTCGAAACCGCCAAGGGCAAGTATTGGAGCTTCGTCAAGAAGACGCCCGGCCGCGCGATGAAAGAGATCTTGGCCGAGTCGTTGCCCGCGCTGATTACGTCGATTCCGTGGCCAAAGACGATGTACTGGCCGTCGATGGGCGGGCCGCGTTTCATCCGGCCGATTCGCTGGATCGTTGCGCTGCTCGGTAACGACGTCGTCGAATTCGAATGCGCGAACGTGAAGTCGTCGAACGTGACGTACGGGCACCGCCGATTGGGCGCGCGCGGACCTTTAACCGTCACGGTTGATTCCTACGAGCAAGTTCTTGCCGACAACTTCGTCATCGTTAGCGCCGCCAAACGCCGCGCGAAGATCGAACTCGAAGTCGCGGCGGTGGCGGCGTCGAAAGGCCTGCACGCCAAGGGCGACGCGAAGTTGCTGGAAGTGCTGACCTACATCACCGAGTATCCGACGGCGATCATCGGCTCGTTCGATGCGTCGTATTTGTCGCTACCGTCGGAAGTGCTCGTCACGGTGATGCGGCATCACCAGAAGTATTTTTCGGTCGAAGAGCCGGATGGCGAACTCGCGCCGCATTTCATCGCGATCATGAACATTCCGGCCGATCCCGACGGCCACGTTGTCTACGGCAACGAGCGCGTTCTGCGCGCGCGGTTCAACGACGCGCGGTTCTTCTACGATGTCGACCAGAAGCGTACGCTGGCCGAGCGCGAGCAGGATCTTTCGCATGTCACATTCCAAGCGAAGGTCGGCAACTACCTGGAGAAAACAGCGCGGGTCGCCGCTCTGGCGGGCGAGCTTGGCGGCGACGATGCCGCGGCGGCTGCCCACCTGTGCAAGGCCGATCTCACGACCGAGATGGTGAAGGAGTTCACCGATCTGCAGGGCGTCGTCGGCGGGCTGTATGCAAAGGCGCAGGGCGCGCCCGAGGCCGTTGCGAAGGCGATTTACGAACACTACAAGCCGTTGTCGATGGAGGACTCGATTCCTTCGACGCGCGAAGGCCAGGCGTTGTCTGTCGCTGACAAAATCGACACGCTGCGATCTTGCTTCAGCGTCGGCATGATTCCGAGCGGTTCGAAAGATCCGTTTGCGTTACGCCGCGCCGCGCAGGGTGTTGTGAAGATATTGGCCGAGGGTTCGCTCGACACGACCCTCGACGCGCTAACAAACAACGACGAGAAGCTCAGGGCCTTCTTCAAAGAGCGCGTGGAATACTACTTCTGCGAAGTGAAGGGCTTCAAGTACGACGAAGTTAACGCCGTGCTGGCCGCCGGTTTCAGCGACCTCCGCGATGTTGGCGCGCGCCTGGTCGCTGTGCAAGGGGTGCGGCCGACCGAAAACTTCGAACCGCTCGCCGCCGCGTTCAAGCGCATGAAGAACATCGTCGAAAAAGCGTC
>VFZQ01000142.1 GCA_016871135.1 Acidobacteriota bacterium
AACGCGTACCTCGCCGCCACGGCCGCGTACCTGAGCCAGCAAATCGGACACACGCCGCCTGCTTGGGTCAACGGGCCGCAGCGCGTTCTGAAAGAGCCCTGGTTCGCCAGTAACAGCGCGCACCTCCGGGCGGTCCTCCTTGTCGAAAGCCCAGCCGCATTCCGCGCGCGCAACCTATTCGTTAGCGCCAACGCCCTGTCCGTCGCGTAAAGGAACTACCGCGCCGCCAACTGGCCCAACACGTACGGCAGAATCCCACCGCTGCGGAAATACTCCACCTCGGTGGGCGTATCAATCCGCACCTTCACGGCAAACGCCTTCACGGTCCCATCCGCCGATTTCGCGGTGACAGTCGCCGATTTGGTCGAGAGAATTCCCTCGCGCACGCCCGCGATCGAAATCTCCTCGAAGCCAGTCAGCCCGAGCGACTCCTTGTTGGCGCCATCGACAAACTCCAGCGGCAACACGCCCATGCCGACGAGGTTCGAACGGTGGATCCGCTCGAAGCTCTCCGCGATCACAGCGCGCACGCCCAACAGCGCCACGCCCTTCGCCGCCCAATCGCGCGACGACCCCGAGCCGTACTCCTTGCCCGCAATAATCATCAATGGCGTTCCGGCTGCCTGATACTTCATCGACGCATCGTAGATCCACATCTTCTCGTTCGACGGAACGTGAATCGTCCACGTACCCTCGACGCCCGGCACCATCGCGTTCTTCAATCGAATGTTGGCCAGCGTGCCGCGCACCATCACCTCATGATTACCGCGCCGCGCACCGTACGAATTGAAATCCTTCGCGCCGACGCCGAGGTCCATCAAGTACTTGCCCGCGGGCGAGTCCTTCGCGATATTGCCCGCCGGCGAGATGTGATCCGTCGTCACCGAATCGCCAAGGGTCGCCAGTACACGCATGCCGGCGAAGTCGTTCATCGAGTTTTCCGGATCGACCGGCTTATTGAAATACGGCGGCTTCTTGATGTAGGTCGACGAGTCGTCCCAGCTATACTGATCCGACTTCACGGCGGTAATTCCGGCCCAGTGCACGTCGCCTTTGAAGGCATCGGCATATTGCGTCGCGAACTGATCGCGCCGCACGCTCTGCTTCAACACGGCGGCAATTTCGTCATTGGTCGGCCAGATATCGCGCAGATACACATCGCCAGAAATCGGCTCGTTCTGCAAGTCCATGTCGACGCGGCCGGCGAGCGCATACGCCACCACCAGCGGCGGAGACGCCAGGTAGTTCGCCTTCACCTGCGGATTCACACGTCCTTCGAAATTCCGATTGCCGCTCAACACCGCGGCCACCGTCAATTTCTCGTCGGCGACGATCTTCGACACATCGTCGGGCAACGGCCCCGAGTTCCCGATACACGTCGTGCAGCCATAACCCACGAGGTTGAACTTCAACTGCTCCAGATACGGCAACAGCCCGGAATCGCTCAGATAGTCGATGACCACTTTCGATCCCGGCGCCAGCGACGTCTTCACCCACGGCTTCGTCGCGAGGCCCTTTTCCACGGCCTTCTTCGCCAACAACCCCGCCGCCACCAGCACCGACGGATTCGACGTATTCGTACAACTGGTGATGGCCGCGATCACAACCGCGCCGTCTTTCACTTCGGTCGATCCCTTGGGCTCGGCGCCAAGAGTCGTGAGGAAGTTCGCCTTCACATCGGGCAGATTGATGCGGTCCTGTGGACGCTTCGGTCCGGCGAGCGAGGGCACGACTGTCGAAAGATCCAGCTCCAGCGTGTCGTTGTAGACCGGGTCCGGCGCGCCCGCTTCCAGGAACAGTCCCTGCTCCTTGGCGTAGGCTTCGACCAGCGCAATCTGATCGTCGCTGCGATTGGTCAATCGCAAATAGGTCAGCGACTGCTCATCGATCGGGAAGAATCCGATCGTCGCGCCGTACTCGGGCGCCATATTCGCGATTGTCGCGCGATCGGCCAGCGGCAGCGCCGCCACGCCATCGCCGAAGAACTCGACGAACTTACCGACCACGCCCTTCTTGCGCAGCATCTGCGTCGCGGTCAAAACCAGATCGGTCGCCGTCACACCTTCGCGCAACTTGCCGTGCAGCTTGAATCCAACCACCTGCGGCAGCAGCATGGTGATCGGCTGGCCCAGCATACAAGCCTCGGCTTCAATACCACCGACGCCCCAACCGACAACGCCCACGCCGTTGATCATCGTCGTGTGTGAGTCCGTACCGACGACCGAATCCGGATACGCCACGCCCTCGCCATTAACGAACACCACCGGCGCCAAGTACTCCAGATTCACCTGGTGCACGATGCCCGTCTCCGGAGGAACCGCGCGGAAATTCTGAAACGCCGTCTGTCCCCACTTCAGGAAGGCATAGCGTTCGCGGTTGCGCTGAAACTCAAGAATCGTGTTCTGATCGAACGCCTGCGGCGTGCCGAAGTTGTCAACCTGCACGGAGTGATCGATCACCAGATCGACCGGAATCAGCGGATTCGCCTTCTTCGGGTCCGCGCCTTTTGCCGCCAGTGCGTCGCGCATCGCGGCTAAATCGACCACGCACGGCACACCCGTGAAATCCTGCAGCAGCACGCGGGCCGGCATCATGTTGATGTCCCGCGCCGCCGCCGCCGTGTCCCAGGCGCCGACGTACTCGGCGTCGCCGGCCTTGAAATTTACGCCGTCCTCATTGCGAACAATGTTTTCAAGCAATACGCGGATAGAGTATGGAAGCCGCGCGAGCTTCGTCACGCCCTTCGCTTCGAGCGCCCGCAGGCTGTAGATCGAATACGTCTTGCCACCGGCTGTGATGGTCTTCAGTGCGCCAAAGGAGTTGTTGCTGGCCATGGAAAAATCCTCTTACATGAACTCGGGGATCGGAATCCCGAGGATAGAAGCTGTCCGCTCGAAAGCGGCTCGGAACTGCGCGGTCATCCACAACAGGAACGAGCGTTTCTCCGCATCGGTCTCGTGGATTACCGGGTAGTCGTGATAAAAATTCGCAAACTGCTGCGCGAGCTGGAACGCGTAGCGCGCCATGTGCGCCGGTTCGCCCGCCGCGAGCGCCGAGGCCATCGCCTGATCGGTCTTCGACACCGCCAGCAGATACTGCCACAGGCCCTCTTCGGCCAACAGCCGCGCGAACGACTCCGGCGCCGGTGCGTCGTGCGCGCCCGCTTTGCTCAGAATCTTTCCCGCGCGCACCGCACTGTACTGCACATACGGGCCGGTCTCGCCGGTGAAGCTCAGCGCTTCCTGAAAATCGAACGCAATCACCGTATTCCGCGTGAACTTCAGCAGGAAGTACCGCAGCGCGCCGATCGCAATCGCATGCGCCGTCGCAAACTGTTCATCGGCCGATCGATCTTCATTCCGGCTCGCAACCTCGGCCAGCGCCGAGTCGATCAACTTGTCGATCAAGTCGTCCGCCTTCACGCCCAGGCCCTTACGCCCGCTCACTTCGACGTACGGCCGTGCGGCGTCTTCGTCGCTCAGTTCGATGCCCATCTCGATGCAGGTCCGTGGAGACAGCGCAACCATTTCATAGCTGAAGTGAATCGAATTCTTCGCCGCTTCGTCGTAGCCCAGCGCATTCAGCCCCGCGACCACAACATCCTGCAGATACGATTGCCGCGAGTCGATGACGTTGAACACCTTTCGCCCGCGCCCAAAATTCACCGGCGCATCCGCGGCGCCCGTTGCCACATACAACGGATGGCCGTCGCCGTAGGTCCGCAGCAGTTTGTAGTGAAAGTCCTTGCCCAGGAGCCCGAACTTCCACATCTGATAGGCGATGTCCTTGCCGACATACGTCACGGTGCCATTCGACCGCACGATGACCTTCGAGTCCTCATCCTCGCGGTTGGAATCGAACGCCGACCCCGGCATCACCCAACAGCCCTTGTTCTTGCCTTCGGTTTCGAAGTAGATCGCCTTGCGTTCTTTCAACTGCTTGAACGCCGACGCCCAGAACTGCATGTGCAGAATCTCGCTCTCGCGCGGCAGCACGTCGTATACGATGCCCAGCCGCAGCATCGTGTTTAGATGGCACTCGACAATTGCATCGGCCACCAGCGTGCCGAGCGCCGCTAACTCGCCCTCGCCGCTCTCGATTTCGTGCAGCATGTCCTTGCGCCACTGCAACGATTCGGGGTTGTCCTTGTAGTACTGCGAAATCCGCGCATACAGATCCCAGCAGTAGTAGTCGAATTTCTCCCCGGCCACTAGCGCGCGCACTTCTTCGAGCGACTTCTTCTCCAGATGATGGAAGCCGACAACGACATCGGCGACCTGCACGCCGGTGTTATCGATATAGTTTTGGACTTCGACCGTCTGTCCCGACGCCCGCAGCATCCGCACAAACGTATCGCCCAACACGGCGTTGCGCAAATGCCCGATATGCGCCGCCTTGTTCGGGTTGATATTCGTGTGCTCGACGATGACCTTGCCATCGCCTTCAGTTACCGCCGGCGAACCGCCGCGCAATGCCGCCAGGGCCAATGCCGCGCGATCCAGTCGCACGTTGATGTATCCGCCGCCGGCGACCTCAAGGGATGCCACGCCGTCGATGGAGGGAAGTTCAGCGACTAACTCCTCGGCGATCGCCCGCGGCGGTTTGCGCAACTGTTTTGCCAAGCCAAAGGCCACCGGCGTGGCGAACTCGCCGAACGCCGCTTGCTTAGGCTGTTCCATCGCCACGACAACGTCCATGCCGTAGCGGATCAAAATGTGTTGGGAAACCGCGCCGCCGATGCGCGTCTCGAGTTGCTGAAGCACGATTCTTCAGTATAACAGCGGGCGGCGCGAAACCCCCCGATTACTCCGGTGTGATCGTCACCTGCGGTATCTCTACGGGGGTGTACTCATAGGTATGGAGTCCGCGCATGGCCCGCACGTAGCTCGCCAGCGAAGCGTCGCCGTGTACAACCGGCGCCTTTTTTGCCGCCTTGGGCTCTTCGATCTTCTTGGCGATTGAGGTCTGCTCGGGCTTTGGCAGGAACTGTGCAGACCAGGCGATTACGTCTTCGGCATACCTGTTGGTTGCGGCCCCGAGTTGCGGAGTTTGCTCCCAATCCAACACGCCCTGCTGTGTGAAGTTCGTGAGAGGCGTCACCTTGCAGTATGCGGCGCCGCAGTCATCCAGTCGCACCGAGTTGGCCGACACCAGCATTGAGAAAGCGCAAAACAGAAAAATCCATGCAAGTCGCATGAGGCCAGTTAACCTCGGTAGATCGAATTGCGACAGAGTCTTCCGATCTAGGACCGCTAAGAAACACCCGGCTCTCGCTGGTACCCCGGTTCCAGCCGGCTTAAATTTCGTACTCTGGCGGGGGCGCCTTTTCCCGCCCGAACGAGATGTGGTTCCACATCCGCTCGTGCAGGAAATACAACGCCAACTTCACGACCGAATCCGACACACCAGCCGCCGCTGACATCTTCCAGTCGCCCGTCAGGACGAGAAAGATCATCGCGGTCGCCAGAGACCCCAGGATTCGATAACTCACCGCTTTTGCGATGCTGCGGGTATTGCTCTCCATTCGCTCGTCCTTCAATCATAGCAAAGTCGATAGACATTACCGCCATTAATATTGGCTGCATCGCGATACCGTGTTAAGGCATCCTGGTAGATAGCTTGCCGAAAGTTACTTTTCTCCCCGAGAACATCACCATCGATTTCGATCCCGCCACGATGCCTTACTCCGAGCACGGCAAAAAGGGATCGTTGCTCGACATCGCGCTCAACAACGGGCTGCACCTCGAACACGCTTGCGGCGGCAGTTGCGCCTGTACGACTTGCCACGTCATCGTAAGGTCCGGTGATACCAATCTCTCCGAGGCCGACGACGACGAACTCGATCGCGTCGAACAGGCTGCGGGACTGACGCTCCACTCCCGCCTCGGCTGCCAGTGCGTTGTCTCCGGCGATGTTACGGTCGAAATTCCGAACTGGAATCGTAACTACGTCAGCGAAGGCGGCGGCTCTATCAACCTTGGCGACGCGATCCCTGTAAAGAAGCCCTAACGCGGCTAGAATACGGGTATGACCCGCGCCCTTCTCGTATTCGCCCTAACGCTCTCCGCTCAAAAATACGAGCCCAATTGGGAGTCGATCGACAAGCGGCCAACGCCCAAGTGGTTCACCGACGCCAAGTTCGGCATCTTCATTCATTGGGGCGTTTACTCGGTACCCGCTTACGCGCCTGTCATCCCGGGCAAACTTGCCTACGCCGAGTGGTATTGGAACGCCATGACACGCGGCAAAAACGATCCGAAGGCGAACGCGATCCAGACCGGCACATGGGCCTATCATCAAAAACAGTACGGGGCCGATTCCCCCTACGAAAACTTCGCCCCGCAATTTCGCGCGGAGCTTTTTGATCCCGACCACTGGGCCGATGTCTTCGCACGCTCCGGCGCCAAGTACGTCGCGCTGACATCGAAGCATCACGAAGGCTTTGCACTCTGGCCAAGCAAGGAAGCGTCCGCCACTTGGGGCCGCCCTTGGAACGTAGTCGAAACCGGACCCAAGCGCGACGTCCTCGGCGACCTCACCAGCGCCGTCCGCCGCAAGGGCCTGCGCATGGGCTTCTATTATTCGCTCTACGAGTGGTACAACCCGCTGTGGCTCTCCGACAAACCGCGCTACATCCGCGAGCACATGACGCCGCAGTTCAAAGACCTCGTCACGCGGTATCAACCGTCGGTCATCTTCAGCGATGGCGAATGGGATCTCCCCTCGGCCGATTGGAAATCGCCCGAACTCCTCGCGTGGCTTTTTAACAACGCCGCCAACAAAGACGAAGTCGTCATCAACGACCGATGGGGCAAGGACTCCCGCCACAAACACGGCGGCTACTGGACCACCGAATACACGCCCGGCATGAGCGGCTCCGATCACGCATGGGAAGAAAGCCGCGGCATGGGCTTCAGTTACGGCTACAACCGCGCCGAAAACGCCGCCCATTACAACACGGGCCGGCAACTTGTCATCATGTTGATCGATCTCGTCAGCCGGGGCGGCAACCTGCTGCTCGACATCGGCCCTGACGGCGACGGCACGATCCCGGTTGTCATGGAGGAGCGGCTTCTTACGATCGGCGACTGGCTACGCGTTAACGGCGACGCCATCTACGGGACAAAACCGTGGAAAGAAACCCGCCAATGGAGCGCCGGCGAACAGCCGAAGGTGGAGTACAACAAAGAGTACTCGACCGCTTACGACGTGACGAAACTCGCGGCCAAACCCGAGCCAGGCAAAGCGGGCATCGAAGCGTTCTTCACCGCCAAAGGCAACGATGTATACGCGATTCTCCCGCGCTGGCCGTCCAAGTCCTTCACGTTGAAAAACGTCGACGGCGTGAAGTCCGTGTCGCTTCTCGGCGGCCCCGGAGGACTCAAATTCCAATCCCGTAGCGGAGCGGTGACGATCACCCTGCCGGACCTCCCGGAGGATCTCCGTCACCAGCCCGCCTGGGTGCTAAAACTCGGGCGGTAGGTTAGCGCCCCAGCGCAGCCTGGACCTGCTCAATCTGCCCGACCGTAAGGTTCGCCCGCAGCAGCGTCGAAGTCTGACGCTGCTCCACCTGCACCACGTCGAGAACCGGCAACAACGCCTGCTTCTCCTTTGGCGGCAGCATGATCCGCGCGATTCCCAACACGCCGCGCAGTGAATCGTGAACCATCTTGGCGCCCTTCTCGTCATTACACGCCGCCGCGAACTCCATGTTCACGCCGTCCGCCAAGTTGATGTGCCCAGTAAGCCCGTTCACCGACCGCAGCAACATCGGCATGTTTTGTGCAATGTTCGCCAGCGGCCCGTCGGCTTTCACGTCTCCGGAAGGCTTCGGCAGGAACGCCTGCTCGGCCGCGACCCAGAGATGCGCGGTCGGCGGAATGCTCTCAATCCTCGCGCGCAACGACTCGGATGGCCCCGCCTTCCGCGTATCCCGCGCGTCGATCAACCCGCGAATCTTCTCTGTCCGACCAAACACCGCCGTCGATGAGTTGATGAACCACACCGCGCCCTTCTCGTCACCGATCATCATCTGCCCCTTGTAGCTCATCCGCGTCACGCCCTTCTGATCGGCCTTCGGCTCCAATCCCATCGGCGCAAACTCGCCGCGCGCGTACACCAGCGGCTCTTTTCCATCGGATGACCACAACAACTCCCACAAGTCCTTCCGCGCGTCGAAGGTCGTTTCCTTAGCGATCTCGTCCAGCCGGTCGTTCACGACCTTCTGCTCCAACAGACGCTTCCACGCCGGCGTATCGCGCATCGCCTTGATTCGGATCGCGCCGATCGCCACCGACTCCTGCGGCACCTGCGTCAACAACGCCGCGTCCACCGCCACCGAATTCCGTGTCCGCGTGCATCCGCTCGCCAGCAACACCCCAATCGCCAGAATTGTTCTCACAGTTGTCATTGTCTCATCGGCAGACGCGCTGGCTCGCCAGGATGTTCCCGCATACTCTAAAAGAGAGTGCGCATCGACGCCCAACATTCCTTCAACCCTCCCGCGCAATCCCTCGAATGGTACGCCAAAATCCTTGCGCGCAATAAGTTCGAAGCGTCCGTCTACTTCGGCCCCGTCGCCGACGCCGCACCGTACCCGTTCATTCGCCGCGTCATCGCCCGCGAGCCGATCAGCCACTCGCTCGTTCGCTCGGTCTTTCTTGCCGATCCAACTCCTGCGGCGATCGCCGCCGTCGAACAAGCAGGCCTCAGCATCGAAGCCCCCGCATCGGCTTGGCCGATAAAGACCGGCGTGCCGGTTGCCCTCCACGGGTTCCCGGAATCGACCGACCTCCCGGACAACGTGGTTATTAAATTGACCGGCTTCCGCCTTCCGGCCGACCCAGCCCGCACCGCAACCTTCCGTCGCTTTCTCCGCGAACTCGGGCCAGACCGTCTCATGTTCGCTTCCGATTGGCCTTTCGCCGGCTGCACCTGGAAAGAAACCCTCGCCGCGTTTACCCAAGCGCTTGGCGCCATGCCCATCGAAATCCGGGAGCAACTGCTGGGCGGAACCGCCGCCAGATTCTACGGACTCTAAAGCCAGCCGTCCCAACCGCCGATAGATAGATCAGCATCGCCATGCGTCCACGCAATCGCGGCAGCGCGCTCTTGTTCACCCTCCTAGCCAGCACAGTCGGCTCGGCGATCCTCGGTCTCGCCATTGACGCCGCGGCGCTTCTGGCCGTTCGCGCCCAGCTGCAAACCGCCGGCGAACTTGCGGCCGATTCGATCTCCCTTGAAAGATCCGCCGACGCCGGGGCTTCAATTGAGACTCTCAAAGAAGCGGCGCGAAACAGCCTCGACAAAAACGGTTTCCCCTTGGTGACGATCACCCTCGACGCCGAATCGCTGCAGATCCGCCACCAAGCCGATGTCTTTTTCCTTCGTATGATCCGTACCGAACCGGTCGCGGTCGAAGTCAAGGTCAAATTATGACGCGCCGAAATCAACGAGGCGCCGCGCTCATCGAACTCGCCGCCTCGCTGCCCTTTGTCGTCCTCCTCTTCATCGGGCTGCTCGACCTCACGATCTTCTTTTACCAGCGCACCCAAGTCCAACTCACGCTCCACTCGGCCGCCCAGTCGATTATCAAAAATCGAGCGCTCTATACGGATACCGCCAAC
>VFZQ01000143.1 GCA_016871135.1 Acidobacteriota bacterium
TCAGTGTTTTCGAATCGGCGCCGGAGTGCTCGCGCTCATGGGCGCCGCGCATTTGGCGGGCCACCTTGGCGGCCGGACCAAGCCGTTGAACGGCACGGAAGATCAGTTGCGCATGTTGATGGAAACCTACCGGACGAACGTAATGGGATCGATGCGCAGCACGCAGGAGTTGTACGACGGCTTCAGTCTCGCCTTCGCGGTCTTCTCGATCGGCCTCGGCGCATTGGCATTCAGTGTGCCTCCGCAGAAGAAGACGGCAATCGTCTTCGCGGCGATGCTGGCCGCGTTGACGGGCGTATCGATCATGTACTGGTTCATTGTGCCGACGGCGTTTCTCGCCGGTGCAACCGTGCTGTTCGGCGCTTCGGCGCTACTGGACCAGTAGTTCTGCGGCGGTCGATCCGCCGAGTCCCGCGTACATGTCCTTCACTTTCGTGACCTTCGATCCGGTGAACGTCACGAAGGTAATCTTGCCCGGCGCGCGTCCGTACACCCACTCTTCCAGTTCGTCGCCGTCGTTGGTCCGCCGCTCTTTACGATTCGGCGCGCCGACCGCCATCTTGACCTGCTCGCGATCCATGCCTTCGACGACCTTCTTCTGCTCGATCGCCTTGCGAATCGGCTCGGGCAGTTTTTCCATGTAGTTCTCGGTCACCGACTTCATCTCGAAATCGAGAATGGGCGCCAACAGTTTCTTCACCTCGGCCACATCCAGCGACTCAATCGGCTTGCCGTACTTGATCACGATCCCGGTGCCCGCCTTGGCCACCTGCCCGCTGGAGATCGGCGTCGTGCGATTCCCCGTCCCGACCTCAACGCGCTCATACCACTTCGGCCCCGTCTTCAAACCGTGATTCAACTCAAGCTCGATGTTGTCGTCCTCGATCTTGACTTTGGTGATCTGCACCAACTCGCCGGCGCGCGCCGCCGGGCCGTATTGCGTGTTGGCCTTATCCCATTCGTCCTTGTCCCACTTGCCGGCGCCGTCTACGCCGAGCGCTTTTTTCGATCGCGGGATCAGCACCTTCGCCTTCGCGTACTCGGCCGTCATGCCGCGGAGGAACGCCATCCGGTCGTCGGCGGTGGGGCGCTTTTCCTTGGCTGCCAGCGCACTCGGGAGCAGGACCAACATCGTTCGGCGTTTCATTCCGGCGATTCCTCCTCTTCGGGCATGAGCTTCAACGATTGACGGCGCAGCGGGACACGGTGCAGCGCGAAGAACAATACGGGAATCAGCAGCGTGGTTAGCAAGCTCGCTTCCGGACCGTAACTGCCGCCGCTCCAAAGTTCGCTTGCGCGCCATTCCAGCGAATAGCCCGTCAACCCCATTGTAAAGCCGCTGAGGCTTACGCCAAAGAGGGGCAATGTAACATTCCATCCAAAGTGCAAGCCTGTCGCCACCCACAAATCGCCCGACCGCACGACGGCATACCCCAGTACCACGCCCCAAAGAAACGTGTTGAACAGCGCCAGGTTTCCCGAACCCAGATTCATCGCATGCGCCGCCGCGAATAAGACGGCCGAAGGCAGCAGAAACTGATACGTGCCGAAACGCCCCGCCAGCAACTGAAACGGATAGCCGCGGAACACAAGCTCTTCGCCTAACGCGCCGAAAAGTAGAATCACCGAGACCAGCGCGATGCCGCCCGGAGAAAACGGAAACTCGGAATTCGGCGCGAAGTGCGCTTTGCCGATCAACACCGGAAAGCCCGCCGCGATCACAGCCGCCGCCGCGCCAAGGCCCGTTCCGCTCAACATGTGCCGCGCCGCCCACGAGTGACCAGTCAAGCCGATATCGGCCAGTCCGCCTCGTTCGTAGATCCGCAGCGCGAAGAACGTCGCCACCGCGCCTCCCGCGAAGATGCCCAGACCGCTTGCGATCAGCGGCCCGAGCCACTGCAATACGACGAACACGACCGCCTGCGTCACGAACGCCAGTACCAGGAACACCACCACGCGAACCGCCGCCGTCATTCGCGATGGCCCCGCGTCGCTCATGACCTACTTTACGAGCTTCACTTTCAGGCCCGCCGGTGCGACCTTCACGTCCAGCACCGTTGAGCCCGCATTCGCCACGACTTCGCTGACCCGCGCCTTCGCGCCCGGTTCGACAAGAAAGAATACACACCCTCCGCCGCCCGCGCCGCAAACCTTCGCGCCCACCGCGCCCGCCCGCTTGGTCGCCGCCACCAGCGTGTCGATCAGCGGCGTCGTGATGCCCGGCGCATTCTTCTTGCGGAAACTCCACTCTTCGCCCAGCAGCCGCGCGGTCTCGTTCCAATCGGATTTTTCCAGCGCGCCGCGCATCGCATGCGCAATCGATGCGATCTGATCGAAGTTCCGATGGACTTTTCTATCGCCGTCAATGTGGAGTTTGGTGACCTCCCAGTTGTTGATGCCTGAATTGCGCGGTTCGCCGGTGTAGGCGAGCACCGTCCGCGACTCCAGATCGGCGGCTTCCACCGGTATCGCCACGCGCCGGATGCCGTCGGCGCGCAGTTCGATCGCGCTGATGCCGCCATACATGGCCGGATAGTAGTCCTGGCAGCCGGTCGGCACGCGGATGATCTGCGCTTCGATGTTCTGCGCCAACTCGCGGATGCGTTCGATCGAATAGCCCGCATTCATCCACTTGTTGAACGCGCCGCAGATCGTGATCAGCAGCGACGACGATCCTGAGATTCCCGCGCCCGCCGGCGCCTCCGAATGCGAATCGAGTTCGAGGCCGGTTTCGGGTGCGAAGAAACGCACCGCGTACGCCAGCAGCGGCAGCTTGTACTTCTTCGCCGCGCGCAATTCCTCCAGCGAAGCAAACATCTCCTCCACGCCGAGATCGCGCGAGCGCAGAAGGATCGCGCCGTCGTTGCGCGGCACAAGCGTGCACGACGTGTAACGATCGACCGCGAAGTTCACCGTGCACGCGTTGTCGTGATGCAGATAGAGCGGCCAGATATCGAGTGTGCCGCCGGCGAGATCGACACGGCACGGGGATTGCGAAGTAATGCGCATGAATCGACCAGTTTACCGCGCCGCTTCCGCCAAACGAAACAACGAAGCCGCGCCCGATCCTCCGGGCCGGTCGGTCACCGCCCCGATAAACGTGCCAGCATCGCGACCGACGCCACCGCCGTGATCGGCGCCGCGATCAGCACCAATCGCACCAGCCCTTCCGGCGTCAATAACCCGAGCAGCGCCGCGTTGGTATCGTCGCTCAACAGCCGCGGCAATCCGAGAATCGCGACGAGCAGCAGCAGAAACCCGATTCGCAGGCGGCTCTTGGCGGCGTCTTGATTGACGGCGCGCTTGGCGATTATCGCCGCGAGAGCCGCGACGAAAACGCAGCCCAGCAGACTCAACACCGGAAGCGCCAGCGCCACCGCCGCCGGTGGCGTAATCACACGTTGGGCCTTCCAACTCACGGTCGCGATGCCGATCCAGGTCACCGCCACGCCCCCGGCCCATCCCAGCAGCACGGCGCGCGCTAGGCCTCGCAGCGGGACGCGGCGCTCTTCGGTCGAGAAGACCGAATCCACCGCCATCGGTGCAACGAAAAACAGGCTGAGCATCGAGTACGGCAGCAGCAGCATTACGTCGAGAAACTCGAAGCCCTTCAAATACGGCACCAGGCCGCCGAACAGCGCGGCGACCAGAATGTTGTTGAATACGGTGCGCGGGATCACCTGAGATAGCATAATGCATAACATGCATTGGAAACGTTTTCTCCTTCCCGCTGCGGCTCTCGCCTGCGCTTTTCTCGGCTTCGGATTTCAGGCCGCCAAGCAGGCCGCGCCCGTCAAAGATCCGCTCATCACGGGTTTTGAAAAGTCGACCGTCGCCTCGGTTGCCGACGCCGTCGATCAAATCACCGGCACACGAGGATTTCTTTCGCACGACATGCGCCCGCGCACCGGCAATATCCGCGTCGTGGGACGTGCGACCACGGCGCTGTTGAAACCCGCGCCGCCGGAGAAGGCGACGCCCGCATTATCGACCGGAATGTCGACCGCCATGATCGACAACGCCAAGCCCGGCGAGGTCGGCGTGATCGTCATCGAAGACGGCCTTGATGTCGCCGGTATCGGAGGACTCATGGGCACGGCGGCGAAAGCGCGCGGTATGGCCGGCGTGATCGTCGACGGTGGCGTCCGCGATCTAAAGGAAGTGCGCGGTCTGGGCCTGGCGATCTACGCGCGCAGCGTCGTGCCTTCATCGACCGTCTCGCGTTTCGCCGGTGTCGCTAAAGACGTTCCCGTACAGTGCGCCGGAGTGCGAATCTCTCCCGGTGATATCATCGTCGCCGATGAAGATGGCGTCGTCAGCGTACCCGCCGCACGCGCACAGGAAGTCTTGAAGCGCGCGCAGGAGATCGACGAACGCGAAACAAAAATGGTGCCTTACATATTGAAGTTCAAGGCGCTCACGAAAGCGGTTGAAGTCTTCAACAGGATTTAGAACTGGTAGAGCTCCGCGACGACCGGCGGGCGATCGCTCGCCGCGCCGACGACGGCCTCTTCCAGAACAAGCTGGCGGATGAAGATGCCCGAATCGCCCAGGTAAACCTCGAACTCGGCGGGGTGGGGAAGTGCGCCCTGAATGAGCGCTTCCGAAAGCGGATCCTCAATGTAGCGTTGCAGGGCGCGCCGCAACGGCCGTGCGCCGTAGGAGCGGTCGGCCATCGTTTTTTCGAGCACCCACTTGGCGGCGTCGGGCAAAAGTGTGATCTTGATCTGCTTGGCGGTGAGATTGATATTGATCTGCGCTACCAGCATGTCCATGATCTTGATGAGATCGTCGTCGACCAGCGAGAGGAATAGTATGACTTCATCGAGGCGGTTCAGGAATTCCGGATTGAACGCCTTCTTCACCTCGCTCATTACCTGGTCTTCGATCTTGGCCGGTACACCCACCGACGGCGCCGCGAATCCGAGCGTCGCTTTCTTGTCCAGGAAGCGCGCGCCGAGATTCGACGTCATGATGATGATCGTGTTCTTGAAGTCGACCGTGTTGCCGAGCCCGTCGGTCAACTGGCCGTCTTCAAACACCTGCAACAGGATGTTGTAGATGTCCGGATGCGCCTTTTCGATTTCGTCGAGCAGAATGATCGAATACGGCTGCCGCTTGACGCGCTCGGTCAACTGGCCGCCCTCTTCGTAGCCGACGTATCCGGGAGGCGAACCGATCAGCTTCGACACCGAATGCTTCTCCATGTACTCGGACATGTCAAAGCGCAGCAAAGACTTTTCGCTGCCGAACAAAAACTCGGCCAGCGCCCGGGCGACTTCGGTCTTGCCGACGCCGGTGGGCCCAAGGAACAGGAACGATCCCGACGGCCGCTTTGGCGATTTCAACCCGGCCCGCGAACGGCGAATCGCGCGAGCCAGCGCCGAGATCGCCTTCTCCTGGCTGACGACGCGCTTGTGCAGCTCTTCTTCGATACGCAGCAGCTTGGCGACTTCCTCTTCCCGGATCGCCGTCATCGGCACGCCGGTCCAACGCGCCACGACGTCTTCGATATCGTCCTTGGTAACGACGCCGGTCGAAGTATCGTCGAGGTTGTACTTCTCACGCAGAACGCGCAGATTCTCGCGCTCCTTGCGTTCCTCGTCGGAGTAGTAGCGCGCCTTCTCGAATTCGTGGTTGGCGATGGCGTTCTCCATGCGATGCACGATGAACTTGATGCGCTTCTGGATTTCGGCCACGTCACTCGGCAGCGTCGTCTGCTTCAGCTTGACCCGCGCGCCGGCTTCGTCAATCAGATCGATCGCCTTGTCGGGCAGAAAACGATCGGGAATAAAGCGGTTCGATGCAAAGACGGACGTTTCGATCGACTCGTCGGTATAGGCGACGGCGTGGAATTTCTCGTACCGCTCCTTGATGCCGAACATAATCTTAATTGCGTCCGACTCATTCGGCGGCGGAACTTTCACCGCCTGGAAGCGGCGTTCCAGCGAGCGGTCCTTCTCGATCGACTTGCGGTACTCGCCCGGCGTCGTCGCGCCGATACACTGAATCTCGCCGCGGCTCAGCGCCGGCTTCAAAATGTTGGCGGCGTCGAGTGATCCCTCGGCCGAGCCCGCGCCCACCAGCGTGTGCAGCTCGTCGATGAAGATGATCGCGTTCTGATTCTCCATCAACTCCTTCATGATGGTCTTCAGACGCTCTTCGAACTGGCCTCTGTACTTAGTTCCGGCGACGATCAAGGAAAGATCGAGCGCCAGGATGCGCTTCTCGCTGAGGAACGACGGTACGTCGCCGTCGGCGATGCGCTGCGCGAGACCTTCGACGATGGCTGTCTTGCCGACTCCGGGTTCTCCGATCAGGACCGGATTGTTCTTTGTCCGGCGGCAAAGGATTTGCACGACCCGTTCCAGCTCGTGATCCCGGCCGATGAGCGGATCGAGCTGCCCGTCAAGGGCCGCCTGCGTTAGATCGCGCGAGAACTCCGCCAGCAGCGACGATTCCTTCGGGCGGTTCGAGGTAATCTTCTCCGACGTGCTCCGTGCGATCTCCTCGCGTACCTGCGACAGACGCAGACCGCGCTCATGCAGGATCTCGGCGGCGAAACACTTCTCTTCGCGCAACAGGCCGAGCATCAGATGCTCGGTGCCGATGTGTTTGTGATTAAGCCGTTCGGCTTCTTCGGCGCCATAAGCGAGCACGCGTTTGCACTCATGCGAGAGCGGCAGATCGACCGAGGTTGAAACCTTCTCGCGGATCGTCGTGTGCGCTTCGATCTGCTTGCGGATCGACTCGATGGCGGCGTTCGAGCGCAGGAACCGGTTGGCCAGCGCCTTGTCTTCACGCAACAGGCCCAGCAGCAGATGCTCGGTTTCAATGTACGGGCTGCCGAATTGCGACGCTTCGTAGCGCGCGAAGAAGATTACGCGGCGGGCTTTTTCTGTGTATCTTTCAAACATGGCTAAATGCGGGCTGTGATGTCAGCCAGTCCTCCATGGTGCAGTTGCAAAACGCGGTCGCAGGCTTTAGCGAACTCACGATCGTGGGTGACGAAGATCGAAGTAAGCTTGTGCGTCTGGTGTAGTTCTTTGATGAGCGCGGCGACGCGATCGCCGGTTTTTTCGTCGAGATTGCCCGTGGGCTCGTCGGCAAATAAATAGTCGGGACCGCCGACCAGCGCGCGGGCCAGCACAACACGCTGCTGCTCTCCGCCGGACAGTTCGCCGGATCGGTGGTGGGCGCGGGATCGTAATCCAACCTCATCCAACCTCGCTAACGCCACCGGCGCGGCATCTTCATACCGGTCGCCGCGAATCAGCAGCGGCATCATCACATTTTCCTGCGCCGTGAACTCGGGCAGAAGATAGTGGGTTTGCCACACAAAGCCGATTCGGCGGTTTCTGAAGTCGGCGAGCCCGGTTTCCGAAAGCGCTTGGATGTCGTCCTGACCGAAGTATATCCTACCGCTCGAAGGCCGATCAAGGCCTCCTAAACAATGCAAAAGACTGGACTTGCCCGCGCCAGAGGCGCCGACAAGGGCCACACGTTCGCCTTGTTCGACCTGGAGGTTCAAATCTTGGAATACCGTCAATATCTCATCGCCAGAACGGTATGATTTCGTTAGGCCTTCGGTGCGGACGGCAGACGGGGGCACGACTTCAGGCTAGCATGCCGGCAGTCGCGATCACACCTGACATCCGCGTTCGGGAAATGCTACTGCAATCGCCGGCCGGACTAGAACACCAGCCGCAATCCGAACTGAATGTTGCGCGGGTTGCCGCCGCTGGTAATCTGGCCGAACAGCGGATTGGCCACATCGGATGTGGCGCCGCGCGCGTCCAGCGCCAGCGCCGGCGTATTGGAGATGTTGAAGAACTCTGCCCGGAACTGCACGTTGACGCGTTCTCGGAACTGAGTATTCTTGAGCAACGAGAGGTCGAAGTTCACGCGGCCCGGGCCGCGCAGCCGCGGCTGGCTGACGCTATCGGTCGGAAGCGTGAACGGCGCGGCGCGTTGAAACGCCGTGGTGTCGAACCACCGTGTCAGCGTTTTTTCGCTCCCACTGAGCACCGGATCCTTCAAGCGATTCGCCCGCCCGTTCGTGGAACTAAAGTTGAATAGGTTGGTGGAATCGGGTGCGGTGATGAGCACCGGTCGCCCCGATTGCAGAACCGTGATGCTGGAGAATTGCCATCCCCCAAATACCTTTCCCGTCACCGGATGTGCATCCGCCAGGAACTTGCGGCCCTTGCCGAACGGCAGGTCGTATACGTAGCTCAGCACCAGCCGCCGCGGCAGATCGTTCGCCTCCAGGCCCCGGTTATAGCGGGCATTGTAAAGGCTGTTGGACGGCCCCACCACCCATGTGTTCGACTGCATGGTGTTGGCGATGGTCTTCGATCCGGTGAACGACGCCGACAACGTCATGCCGTTTGAGTACTGTTTTTCCAGCCGTGCGTACCAGCTTTGATAACTCATGTCGCCGTAGGGATCGCGGTGGGAAAGGAGGTCTAGGAACTGCGGATAGGGACGCAGTGCCTGCCGCGCCTGAATCGTCGGCAGACTGAGAGCGCCGGATGTAATCTTGCCGAAAAACGGGTTCGGCACCGGCGCCAATAGACCGGCGCCGAGCGACATCAACGCCGGGTCGTTCTGGTTCCGTTGCCGGTTCCAGTAGAGGTGCGTTGTCTTGGATCCCACATAGGCCACTTCGAGCATCGTCGTCGAATTCAACATTCGCTGGATCGAAAGCGTCCAGTTGCCAAGGTAGGCATTCGGGCGGTTTCGAATATCGCCGCGGACGTTCTGTCCGGCGAAGTTCGTGGTTCGGTTCGGAACAATGATGCCACCCGCGAACGGATTGCTCCAGGAGGAGCCAACCGGCGGCGTGTTGGCCAACGGATTCGGTGGGCCAAGGAATAGCGCATTCGAGAGGAAGCTGCCGTTGCCGAAGTCGGTGGCCGCCGCGTTGACGCCGAGGTAAGTGGCGTAGAAGATGGCCGCGCCGGCGCGAACAACGGTTTTGGGCGTGACCTGATAGGCCAATCCAATGCGCGGAGAAAAATTCTTCTTGTTCGGATCGCTCGTGTAGCCGCCCGGCTCGATGAGCTTAAAGGTCCCCTTTACGCCAGCCACCGGGTCCAAGGCGTCAAAGTCGATATATCCGATATTGCCGAATTTTTCGGCGTATGGCGTCGTGTACTCCCAACGGAGCCCCAAGTTCAACGTCAACTTGTTGGTCAGGCGCCAGTCGTCCTGAATGTAGGTGCCGTAGTAGCGCTGGTACAACGACAACGGCCGGGTAATCGTGATGGCCCCAGCTTGTGGTACGCCAAGCAGAAAGGTCGCGAATCCGTTGCCCGAATTCAGCGCCGTTACCGTCGGGTCCGGGCCCTGGCTAAAGACGCGATCAAAGATGTATTGGCCCGCCGACTGCTGCGAGTTGAACACGTTCAGCTTGATCAGTTGCGTTTCGAAACCAGCCTTGATCTTGTGTCGCGTCTTGATCATGGTCACGTGATACTGCGCCTGATAGGAGTCCTGAGGAGCCAGGTTCCGTCCGGGTCCGCCCAATTGGTCGAACTCATTCGGCGCCGCTCCCGTCACCGCTAGGCCTGCCCCCTGCGCATACGTCTGCACCGAGATCTGCGGGAATTG
>VFZQ01000144.1 GCA_016871135.1 Acidobacteriota bacterium
CCGAGGCTGGGTTCGCGCCGATTCCGAGCGGATCGACCATGGTCCGCACTTGCGAGGGCGTGACCGTGGCAATCGACCGGTCGGTGCGCAGGTACTTCAGTTCGCCGTTGCGGAACGACTCGGTGGGCACGCGGTTCACGGTCGAATCCTCGCGCCGGTCGTGGCGAGCTTCGTAGTTGCCGAAGAAGAATAGTCTGTCCTTGCGCACCGGCCCGCCGATTGACGCGCCGTAGATGTTGCGGTTCAACTTCGCGACGGGAAGGCCGGATTGATTGTTGAAAAACGAGTTTGCGTTGGTCGCGCGGTTGCGAAGGAAGTAGTAGGCGCTGGCGTGCGGCGCGTTGGATCCCGATTTCGAAACAAGCGAGATCTGCGCGCCGGACGAGCGGCCGAGATCCGCATTGGCGCCGGTTGTAACGACGCGAAACTCTTCGACAGTATCGAGCGAAACGCGGAACGCGGCGGAGAAAGAGGCGCGTTCGTCCTGATCGTTGAAGTCGACGCCGTCGAGCGTGATGTTGGTTTGGTCCGACTTGCCGCCATTAACGTTGCCGGAGCGGTAGTTCGAGCGGTCGTTATCGCCGTAGTAGGTCACGCCCGGTTGTAGGGCAAGCAGACCGACTATGTTCCGGCCTTCGAATGGAAGTTGCAGGATCGGCTTGGAGGTGAAGTTGTTGCCCATCGTTGCGTCGATGGTGTTGACGGGCGTGACGGCGGCGTCGACGGTGACGGCGGTCGCGGTCGATTCCAGGGCCAGCTGCACGTTCTGCTCCGCCGGCGAGGCGACGAGCACACGCACACCTGCCACCGATTGCGCGGAAAAGCCCTTCGCCGCCGCGGACAAGTCATAGGTTCCCGGTGTGAGCTGCGCGAAGGAATACGCGCCTTCGGCGTTGGTTACAGTCGTACGCTTTGCATTTGTCGCGGTGTTGTTGACTTGGATCGACGCGCCCGGCACGGCGGCGCCAGAGGGATCGGTGACGACTCCGGACAAGGACGATAACGCCTGCGCGTAGACCAGCGCAGGCGCTATCAGGCCGAAGGTTGCGATGCGCACCTAAAAATTGTATCGAACCGAGAACTGCATCACCCTCGGAAGCGTAAACGTATCGGTGTACTTACCGAAACTTCCCGTGGTACCGAGGCTGATGCTGGTGAGGAACGGATCGAAGCGCGTCGTATTGGTGACGTTGAAGACATCCCAGCGGAACATCGCTTTGTGATTCTCGCTCCAAGGCATGGTGAAGCTCTTGGTCACATTCATGTCGATGTTGAAGTTGCCGTCGCCGCGAATCGAGTTGCGGCTGCCGGTTTGGCCAGGCAGCGTGAAGTCCCACGAGGATAGGGCGGCCACTGGGTTTTGGAAAATGTTCGGTCCCGATGTGCCGGTTGCGACGGGCGCCGCGCCATTCTTGTTGGTGCCATCCGCAAACGGCACGCCGGTCGGTGTCGCGTAACCGGTAGCATTCCAATTCGTCGGATAGTTGCGGCCGATGCCGGCCGATGTCGGCAGGCTTGACTGCAAGCGAAACAATCCGCCCAACTGCCAGCCGCCGTATTGCTTACCTCTGCCGAACGGCAGGTTGTAAACAGCATTGCCATTGAATTGGTGGCGCGAGTCGAAGTCCGACACGGCGCGGAACTGGGAGCGATTCCATGAGTTGATAATCGAGCCATTCGAGGCCGTCGAACTTTCCGGACGCGATCCGAGATCGATCGACTTGCCGAAGGTGTAGTTGAAATGAACTTGATCGCCGTTGGAGAACTGCTTACGCACCGACCACTGCATGCTGTGGAAGCTGCCGTAGCCCACGCTGCGCAGTGCACGCAGGAAGCTGTACTGGCGGTTGTAGTAGGCAAACGGTCCGAACTTCGAACAGCTCGGGCGGCAGTTGACGTCGACGGTCCAGAGGGCGTTGGTTGTGTCCGGGCCGTTGGCGTCGAAGACCTGATAGATTCGTTGTGTCGCCGACAAGGTAGCGTTCGCGGCGCCCGGGAATAGATTTTCCCAGTAGGGGATGCGCTGGACATTGGCCACCGGGGTGCGGGCGCGCGAGAGTTGCATGAGCTGCGTCGTGGCCTCAAAGTACGTCACGCCGGTCGCCGAGTCGCGGAGATTGGTCGGTTGCGAGATGTCTTCGTAGATCAAGGAGCGGCGAGATTCGCGGCCCACATACGACGCCTCGACGAACCATCCGTTCTTGAACTCGCGGCCGAGCGACAGATTGAAGTTCATCGTGTACGGCATGTTGATGCTGTCTTCGATCGAGGTCGCGATGTCCTGGATGTTTGGCGCGGTCTGCGGAAAGCCAGCGGCGGGCGGAGGCAACGTGAGAGAAGCCGGGATCGAATTCACGTTGGTGAAACGCGGCGCGGTCGCCAAGGTCTGCGTGCCGGAAGGGTTCGTGAGATTCGACGACAGGCCCAGCGCGACGCCATCGTAAGTCGTGAGCAAACCACTACCGAGGAGGTCGTAGTACATGCCCCATCCGGCGCGGATGACCGAGCGCCCCGGCGCGCCGAACAGGAATCGGCCGATGCTCGACTCGGCGCGCGGCGAATAAGCCAGCGCCGCACGCGGCGCGAAGTTCTTTTTGTGGAAGGCGTAGAGATCGCGGCCGCCTTGTTCCTTCAACACGTATTGCACGGGTGGCACTTGAGACTGCGGCAAGCCGGCGTCGGCCAGCGCGGCGCGTTGCGCGAAGAACTGGCTGAGAGGGAAGCTGGTCGAAGTTTGGACGCCGTTGGCTTCGTGAATCGGAGGCATCAGCATGTAGCGGAGACCGATCGTCGCAGTCAACGACTTGGTCACCTTCCATGTGTCCTGCGCGTACAGCTCGAATTCGTTGTTGTCGAAGCGGCGCGCAACGCCGGTGCCGGGAGGCAGCGGCTTGCCCGTCTTGTCGTAGTTGTAATAGGCGTTGACCTGGGTGATCGAACCGAGCGTCGCCATGGCGGCATCGCGGAAGGCGGTGCGGAAGGTGGTGTTCAGGTCGGTGACGGGATTGCTGATATCGGCGCCGGTGTTGAGCATCCAGCTGGAGTTGATACTCGCGTCGTTGAACGACTTGGCGTAGTTGATCCGGCTGTTGCGCACCAGGCGCACAATGCCACCGAACTTCCATTCGTGTTTGCTTTTCATCCAAGTGAGATCGTCAGAGAACGTGTGCACCGGCGTCAGGCGGATAAACGGTCGGGTGGTGCCGAACCGATCGGAAATACTTCGGAAAGTCACAAAGGGGAGCAGCGACACACCGCTGTTTTCGGTGCTGACGCGTGTCATGCCATAACGGAAGTTGTTCACCTTTGTCGCTGAGAGGACGGAGTTCAGGCCGATGGCCAAGCCGCGGCTGCCGCTTAGCGTCGTATCGTTGGGCGCCAAGCCGGGGAACTGCGGCGCGGTGGTGCTCTTGTCGTCCTGCAACTGGCCGCGCACGAAGAGTTGGTGATTCGAGTTGCGATCAATGACGTAATCGAGCCGGGACATGTAGGTCTTGTAGTGCAGCCCGATCGGGGCGTTGAAGCGGAAGCCTGAAGTATTCAGTCCGTCGCCTTGCGCGCCGTCATTTGGAAGCGGATACGACGACAGGTGCGCCAGAGCCGCCTGAGATGCGCCGATGCCCAGCGGGTCAATGCGAGTGCGGACGTCCTGCGGCGACAATGTCGCCACGGAGCGATCGGTGCGCAAGTACTTTACTTCGCCGCGTCGCAACGATTCCGTTGGCACCGTTCGCAAAATACTGTCTTCGCGGCGATCCTGGCGGCCTTCGAAATTGCCGAAGTAGAATAACTTGTTCTTGATTGCCGGGCCGCCAACCGTTCCGCCGTAGATATTTCGATTCAGCTTCGCCAGCGGAATCCTGTTCTGATTGTTGAAGAAGCTATTGGCGTTGGTGGCCTTGTTGCGTAGAAAGTGATAAAGCGAGCCGTGCAATTGGTTGGTGCCACTGCGCGAGGCGAGCGTAATCTGCGCGCCAGAGGACCGGCCGAACTCGGCTCCAACACCGGTCGTTACGATGCGGAACTCCTGGACGGTGTCGAGCGACAGGCGTAACGCCGCTGTGAAAGAGGTGCGGTCCTGTTGATCGTTCACGTCGACGCCGTCGAGGGTGATGTTGGCCTGGTCGGCCTTGCCGCCGTTGACGTTGCCCGAGCGGTAGCTGTTGCCGTTCTCTCCGTAGTAGGTGACGCCGGGTTGGAGCGAGAGCAGGCCTATGATGTTGCGGCCTTCCATCGGCAGTTCGAGGATCGCCTTCTGGCCGAAGCTATTGCCGATTGACGCGTCCTGCGTATTGACCTGTGGAGTGCGCGCCTCGACGCTGACGACCTCGGTCACCGCGCCGATTTCAAGCTGAACGTTTTGAGTGACCGGCGTAGCGATCTTCAACTGCAGGTCGTTAAACGTACGTGCCGAGAACCCTGTGGCTCTTACTGTCAGCGAGTAGCGTCCGGGCGCCAGTTGCGGAAACGAATACACGCCGTCGGCGTTTGTCGTCCCGGAGCGCTTGGCGTTGGTATCGAGATTAGATATCTCAGCGGTAGCGGCGCCGATCGCGGCACCCGAAGGATCGGAGACAGTACCCGTCAACGAGGTGACCGCTTGCGCGAACGCAGCGGCGCCAATTAACAAAACAGAGAAAAATTGTTTGATCACGACAACCCCCAATCGGTGGTGGAAATGCCCTCAGTGTCCGACTCCAGAACGGCACGGAGAAGGCTTCTGGGGCGAGCTGAGAAAAATATGGGGCGAGACGGCTGAAACGCAAACGTGGAAATAGACACAATGCTGTCGAGATGTTGTCCGCACTGAAGATTCCGAGGCTACGCGCTCCGTCGTTGGCCGTGCTGGGCGCATTCGCGTTTTATGCCATCTGGGCTGGGTATCACTTTCAGGAGATCTCCGACGCCAACCAAAGGGAACTCGGGCATGCGGCTGAGGTGCTGGATGAAACAATCAACACAGCGCGCGAGAACCTCGAGACACTCGACCCGAGAAACCCCGGGTACTTAGAACAATTCCGCAAGGAACAGCCCTATCTGACGCTGCCCGATTCCGCGAAGACGATTCCCGGTCTACCGCACGCGGTTGACAATTTGAGCGATAAGAACGGGATCTTGCTGCGGCTGCGAAAAAACGTAGAAAAAAGCAATGACGCGCTCTCGGTTCACTTCCGCACTGACAAACTGCTCAATGAACTCACATTCCCGTCTTCGTTCCGCACGGTGGCGCTGGTAAAGGGCTCCGGTGATGTTATCGCCTCGATGGCCGTGCAAGGCAACTCCTGGCGGAGGCGGTTGCGATTCAGCGAGACGCGAAACCGGGAGCGCCGGTTCGGGGATGAACCCGCCTGGCCAGTGGTCAATCTGAAAGCCGCGATGGACGGGCGCGCGGGCAAAGAGGTCTTCACTAGCATGGGCGGCGCGGCCGCGCGGACGCGTACCGAAATTGGCGGCACAACTTACGAGGTCTATCTCCAGCCGCTGCTGCTGCAAGTCGGAGACAAAGAACGCGTTTACTTGGCGGGTTTGACACCATCGTCGGCCGTACTGCGGCAGGCGATGGCGATGGATACGTTCCTATTGGCCCTGGCCTGCCTGGCACTTGCCGTACTGATGGTGGGCATGCCGTTCCTCAAACTGTTCGTTATCGATGCACGGGAACGGTTCCGCGTGTTCGACCTGAAGGCTTTGTATATCAGCACGGGAGCGCTTTTGACGCTGGCGACAACCGTGCTCATGACCGCCAACGGTTACTTGAGCTTCGAGGCCGATCTGGAAGCGAAACAGAAGATACTGCACAGCAACCTGGAACAGCGGTTTGCAGAGGAGTTGCGCGTTGCGCGCGATCAACTTAACGCCTTCAACGCGGACTGCAGGAAGCCTATCAACTTCAAGGAAGTGGAGGGCGCCAAGGCAGTCGCGGTGGATCAGATCGCCTGGATCGCCGACGATGGCATGCAGGCGAAAAAGATTACGCCCACCTCTAGGCGAGCCGAGAATCTGAAGGTTGATAAGCGCGAGTACTTTCGCGCGGTCACCGCGGAAACGCTTTTCAGGTTGCACGACGACACGACGGCCACACCGTTCTACTTCGGGCCGGCACGATCGATCTCTGACGGGCAGTTTTACAGCTTTCTCTCGATCAAGAGTTCGAGCAATTGCGGTAAGGCCGTCACAGCCGCCGCGTTAACGTTTCCCCTCTTCTCACTCGGCGAGCGTCCGCTTCCGGCCGGTTTCGGCTTCGCGCTCATTCATCGTGATGGAACGGTACTCTATCACTCGGACGGGCGGCTAGCCTTGCGCGAGAACTTGCTCAACGAGATATCGCGCGAAGCACGGTTGCGCGCTCGCGTATTGGCAAAAGAGGACGACGAATTCAATTCTGGCTATCACGGCGCGCCGCATCACTTTCACGCCGCGCCCGTACGAAGTGTCACATCCGCCGATGGAAGTCCGTTTTACCTCGTCACGTTTCACGAGCTCACGCCGGCCCGCTACATCACCGCTCATTCGTTCTTAAGCGCGCTCCTTTGGACGATGCCCGCGCTGTTCGGGTGGATGGCATTGTCTATCCACCTTGCCGGCCGCTTGACCAAATACTGTTTCCGGGCGAACAACGATAATGGAACGCGGTGGATCTGGACACAGTCCGATCGAACGAACGACTACAAATACGGGACCCTTTGCATTGCCGGCGTTGGACTGGCAAGCCTGGTACCGGCAGTGTTCCACGTCTATCAGGGCATGCTACTCGCGGCACTCTTGACGCCCTTCGTTGGGATGTGGTTCGTGGTCTGGAAACGGGCGGGAGAGGGCGAAATCACGCGCGCCTCCTATTGGCACCGATGGCTCGTAATTGCACTCGCAGTAACGATGAGCGTACTACCGGTGATCGGAATACAGCGAATAATTTAGGGCCACGAGACAGGTAAGTTCACTGTTTACTCAGACAAGCGGACGGACGAACGCGGGAAGGATCTGCCGGAGGAATGGGCGGACAAACTACGATCGGAGGCGGTCTACGACAAACGTGTGGAACACGCCCGAAGAGTTCGCGAGACACAGTTGAATGACCCAATCCGGTTCGGGCCGGGCGCGGAATGGCCGCTAACGGGCCTTGCATGGATTCGGCCGGCGCAAGATTGGCTGGCTTGGCATTTACCGCTGCGCAACGACACCGCAATCGGACTCCGAGGACAGTATGGAAAAATGTACGCGCCAGGGCCGCCGGTCTGGTGGCTGATGCTCTTAGGATTTGGCGTGATGGGTTTGTTGCTCTGGCTGTGGATACGGTGGAACGGTTCCCACCTCTTAATCACGGGCGTACCCGGCGGCGACGGACAGGCCGAATTGAAATGGGATCGCCTTACCGACGCCCAGAAGCTCTTGCTGATTCAAATCGACGCGGAAGGGATCGCGCATCCACGGCATCGAGAGGCGATTGTCGAGCTCTGTAAACAAGGTTGGTTGCGCACGATTCCTCAACTCGCGGCTACAACGAAGATCGCAAAGGTGTACGCGGCAGACGCGGAACGGGTATGCGGGCTTGAGACGCCGGGCGAGGGCCAAGGTTGGAGCGGAATGGCGGGATCGATTCTCTCGGCGATCGTGCTCGCGGTGCTCTTCCTCGCAAGCACCCAGCCGGAGTTGCCCTTCGACTTCGGGCTGTTGTTATCGATGTTGACGACATCGGTGAGCGGCGTGATGAAACGGTATGAACAAATCGCCCAATGGCTGAAGCCCGGCAGTGAGTAAGCTGGAAAGATGAGACGTGAATACGGACTCGACGCACTACGAGTGTTCGCATTCGTCATGCTGATTCTCTATCACTCAGGCATGGGCTACGTGCCTTGGGGGTGGCACGTCAAAAACAACGAACTCAGCGAGGCATTCATCGCGCCGATGCAGTTTCTGAACCGCTGGCGGCTGCCGCTACTGTTTTTCATTTCCGGGTGCGGCGTTGCGTTCTCGCTGCGGCGGCGAACGCTGGTCGAGTTTCGCTCCGAACGGCTGCGAAGGCTGGGTTTGCCAATACTTGTGGCCATATTCGTCATCGTGCCGCCGCAGATCTATTTCGAACGGCTGGCACAAGGCGCAACGTTTTCCTACGCCGAGTTCTATCCAAGCGTCTTTCAGTTCGTACCATACCCGAAGGGCTCGACCAGTTGGCATCATCTCTGGTTCGTGGTCTACGTACTCGTCTATGCGCTGGCGACGATCCCGCTCTACGACCGCTTGCGACGCTTTGGGGCGATGTTCTCAGATTGGGTTTCGATCAGCCCGTGGCGGATCTACCTGGCCACGCTTCCGAACCTGTTCGTTGGCATGACACTGGGCCCGAGGTATCCGACAACCAACGCGCTGTTCGGCGATTGGGCGAACCTGCTTGGAGCCTGGCTGACCTTCTGCTGGGGATTCGTTTTTGCGTCGAATGAAAAACTACTCGACCTGGTACAACGGCGGCGCGTGGAGTTTCTGTACGCCGGTATCGCGGCTACGGCGCTGTTCTTCACGACAAACGGATTCGGCCGTGAATTGGGCAGCGGCTACATGGGCTTCGCGTGGATCATGACCCTGGTGGGTTTCGCACGCGAATGGGTGCGGACGGATTCACCTGGATTGCGATACGCGACCGAAGCCGTATTCCCGTTCTATATCGTGCATCAGACCATCACCGTCGCAATGGTGTATTGGATGCGGAACTGGGAATTGGCGGTCTTCGCAAAATGGGGTATCGCCGCCGCGGCAACATTCGCGGGCAGCGCCGCGACGTTCGAATGCGTGCGGCGCGTGGCATTGCTCCGCCCATTTTTCGGGATGCGTTAGTTCTTGCGCTTGTAGGTGTGTGTGGCGAAATCGAAGTCGAAGGCGGTGCGCTCGGGCTTCGACGGCGCCGAGGACTTTGGAACCCATCTGGCGAGTTCGGCCTTCTTGGCGGCGTGCTTGGGATCGGCGGCGAGGTTGCGCCAGTCTTGCGGATCCGACCGCTCGTCGTATAACTCTTCGGTTCCGTCGTGATAGCGGATGTAGCGCCAGCGTTCATCGCGCACGGCGTGGTTTCCGCGCATGAAGTCGATCACGGCGGGCGGGCGCTTGACGGTTGCGTCGTTCAACTGCGGGCGCAAGGAAAGGCCTTCCAAGTTTGGCCGCTTCGGAAGACCGCAAAGATCGACGAGTGTGGGATAGATATCGAGCAAGCTGACGGCTTGTTGGCGCGCCACACCGGGTTGTCGAATGCCGGGGCCGGCGAAGATAAGCGGAACACGAGTCGAACGCTGCCAGAGCGTCGATTTGTGCCAATGCTCTTTTTCGCCAAGATGCCAGCCGTTGTCGGACCAAAATACGATCACGGTGTTGGAGGCGTGCGGGGATTGCGCGAGGCCATCGAGCAAACGGCCGATCATGGCGTCGGCGAAGCTAATCGCGGCAAGATAGGCGCGGACCGCATCCCGCCACTTCCCTTCCTTGACGATACGGTTGTGTTCCTCGCGGCGGGCAGCCGCGAAGTTTTGGCCCTGCTTCGGGACATCATCCAAGTCGCCCGACGGCGTGTACGGTATCTTGACCTTCTCGGGCGGATACATGTCGAAATATTTTTGCGGCGCGACATCG
>VFZQ01000145.1 GCA_016871135.1 Acidobacteriota bacterium
ACGCTTGAAAGTCGTCTCTATATTATGCGGGACTCAATAGAAGCCGAACGCGAGGTCTTGAAAGCGCGCGGCGTCAGCTCCGGGGCCTTGGATTGCTGGACGTGGGCCGGGGCGCACGCCGTCCGCGCCAGTATTGAGGAACAGTGAGAACCAGCCGAATTGGACGCGCCAGCATTTCACAGCGCTACTTCGTAGCCCGGCTCGCCAGGATTTCTCGATAGACTTCGAGAACCTGGCGGGCTGTGTCGTACCAGCTAAATCTTTTTACCTGTTGATGGCCGCGCTCAATCAAAGTTGCCCGTAGTTCGGCATCGAGCAAAACTTCGCGGATGCCCCGCGCAATATCAAACACGTTCTCCGGTTTGACGATCATCGCCGCGTCGCCGACCACTTCCGGCAGCGCGCTGACGCCGCTCGTAATGACGGGCGTGCCGAGGGCCATCGCTTCGAGCGGGGGCAGGCCGAAGCCCTCATACAGCGACGGAAAGACGAACGCTTCGGCGGATTGATAGAACACCTTTAACTCGTCCTTCTTCACGAAGCCGAGAAAGCGCACGACTTCGCGCACGCGTGATTGGTGCACGGCGCGCCGCAGCGCCGGATACTTCGACATCTGGTCTCCGATGATGACGAGGCGGAGGTCCTTGTATCGCGGGTGCTCGCCGAGGTCTTGCCGCAACAATGCAAAAGCCTCGACGATGCGCGCCACGTTTTTGCGGGGGTTGACCGACCCGGCGTAGAGCAGATAGGGGTAGTCGATCTGATAGCGGTCGAGCGCTTCGCGGCGTTTCTTTTCGTCGGTCTCGACGTTGAAGAAGGCCGGGTCGAGGGCGTTGTAGATCTGCCGGACGCGCGCGGCGGGTATGTTTAGGAAGTTCAGAACGTCGCGGCGGGTGGCGCCGCTGACGGCGATGACGCGGTCGGCGCGCAGGAGGCCTCGGCGGAAGCGCCAAAGGTGGAGTTTGTCGGCGGTGTCGTCGTCGAAGTCGAAGACCCGGCTGCTCATGTCGTGAATGGTGACGACATAGGGCTTGGGCATGAACACCGGCACATTGTTGAGCGGGAGGTGGACCAGATCCGCATTCAGCTTCCGCACGAACAGCGGGAACGTAATGTTATCGATGCGGGCGGAGTCTTCGCGATTGTAGTCGACGGTGCGGAAGTTGGGCGGAAGTTGGCCGAGTTCCGCGGCGCCGTTTGGTTTCGCGATGAGGACGAACTTCGATTCGCGGTCAAGTTCGGCCATCGCGCGGACGAGATTGCGGATGTAGGTGCCGTAGCCGAAATCGCCGATGTGGCGGATGTCGATGGCTACGGTAGGCACTTAGGCACGCGCCGCGGCGGCGAGCTTCCATTCATACAGCGGGAACTCGGCGGTGAGTTTGCCGACCTTGGCGCGGACGGCGTGCAGCGCATCGTGCGCGCCATCGCGGCCGTTGGCGGCGACGGCATCGACGACCTCGGCGATCAGCGATCCTACCGTGCGCATTTCCTTCTCGCCGAAGCCGCGCGTGGTGACCGCGGGGCTGCCGATGCGGATGCCGCTGGGATTGAGCGGCGGATTCACATCGAACGGAATGCCGTTCTTGTTGACCGTGATGAAGGCTTCGTCGAGCGCCCACTCGGCGTCCTTGCCGCGAACGCCTTTGGCGAAGACATCGACGAGCGCGAGATGTGTATCGGTGCCGCCGCTGACGACGCGGTAACCGGCGTCCTGCAGCGCGCCGGCCATCGCTTTGGCGTTGACGAGTACTTGCTGTTGGTAGGTCTTGAACTCGGGTTGCAACGCCTCGAGGAAGCAGACCGCCTTGGCCGCGACGATATGCACGAGCGGTCCGCCCTGCTGGCCGGGGAAGACGCATTTATCGACGGCCGCGGCGAACTTTTCCTTGCAAAGAATCAGGCCGGAACGCGGGCCGCGCAGCGTTTTGTGCGTGGTCGACATGACGATGTCGGCATGTTCGCACGGATTCGGATAGAGCCCGGCGGCGACGAGTCCGGAGAAGTGCGCCATGTCGACGACGAAGGCCGCGCCGATGGAATCGGCGATCTGGCGGAACCTGGCGAAGTCGATGATACGCGGATAGGCCGAGCCGCCGGCGATGATCATCTTCGGCTTATGCTGTTCGGCCAGCGCGGCGAGTTGCTCGTAATCGATCTGCTCGTCGTCCTTGCGGACGCCGTAGCCGATGACGTTGTAGAGCTTACCGGAGAAGTTTAACTTGTGGCCGTGCGTAAGGTGCCCGCCGTGGGCGAGGTCCATGCCCAGAATGGTGTCGCCTGGATTGAGCAGCGCCATATAGGCGGCGGCGTTGGCCTGTGAGCCGGAGTGCGGCTGCACGTTGGCGTGTTCGGCGTTGAAGAGCTTCTTGGCGCGGTCGCGCGCGAGATTTTCTACGGTATCGGCGTGTTCGCAGCCGCCGTAGTAGCGCTTACCGGGATAGCCTTCGGCGTACTTGTTGGTGAAGACGCTGGACGCGGCTTCAAGGATCGGTTCGGAGACGAAGTTCTCGCTGGCGATGAGTTCGAGGCGCGAGTTTTGGCGCTCGACCTCTTGTTGAATCGCTTCGTAAACTTCCGGGTCGGCTTGGGCCAACGTCTTGAACTTCATCATCGCTATCCTTGTTGCTCCAGTTTCGTGATTTTTTCCAAGCGGCGCGCGTGGCGGCCGCCTTCGAACTCGGTGTTCAGAAAAGTGGCGACCATGCTCTCGGCGTTTTCGGGCGTGGTGTAGTTTGCGCCGATCGAAAGCACGTTGGCATCGTTGTGCTTGCGCGTGTACATGACCTCGTCGGGCACGGTGCCGAGCGCGGCGCGGATGCCCTTCATCTTGTTCGCGGCGATGGACATGCCGACGCCGCTGGAACAGACAAGCAGGCCTTTGTCCGCGCTTCCGTCGATCACACGGCGGCTTACGGCCTCGGCGTAGTCGGGGTAGTCGGTGGACTCGGTGGAATTGGTTCCGAGGTCGGTAACGTCGTGGCCTTCCGATCTCAACTTTTCGACGAGGCGTTGCTTGAGAGCGAACCCCGCGTGATCGGCGCCAACGGCAATTTTCATGGGCTCTTTAATTATCGCAGTAAGCGGCTTAGAATGCGAGCCGCAGCGCGAGCTGCAGAATCCGCGGGTCGCCGGCGCTGGTGATCCGCATGAAGTTGCCGTTGTTCTGCGCGGTCGTCGGATTGCCGAGGTTCACGCGGTTGAAGGCGTTGAAGGCTTCGAAGCGGAACGTGGCGCCGAAGCGTTCGTTGGCGCGGAACTCCTTGCCGAGGCCGAAATCGACATTGGCCAGGCCGGGGCCGAAGAAGATGTTGCGGCCGTGATTGCCGAAGGTTCCAAGCGCGTTGGGCGCGAAGGCCGAGCGGCGGAGCCATTCGGTGATCAGGTCGTTGCGCGGGCGATCGGTAGAGAGGCGGGCGTCGCCGGTGAGATCGGCGCGTTGTCCACCCGTACCGGTGCGGGCGTTATCGACGCCGCTACCGATGTTGATCGGCTGGCCGGTATACAGCGTCATGATACTGTTCAGATTCCAACCGCCGAGGGCGAAGTTGGCGGCGCGATTCTGGAACTTGACGGGCAGATCCCAGACGCTGGAGAAGGTAAAAGCGTGGCCGCGGTGAAAGTCGGAGAGGCCCTTATCGAAGGCCTGGCTATTGGGGTTGGTTCGGACCTGGCCGGTTCCTTTGTTGGCGGAGGTATCGTCGATCGATTTGGAGAACTGATAGTTGGCCAAGACGCTGAAGCCTTTGCTGAAGCGGCGCTCGATGGTCCATTGGAAAGAGTGATAGGTCGAGTTTCCGACGGGCTCGACGAGTGTGGTCTGGCCGAGGCCGGGAGCGAAAGGCCGGCGCTGATTGGTGGTGGCGGTGGTCGCGCCGGGAGCGTAGACGGCGGCGTTGATTTCACGCAGCGTCATCAGGCGCGTGCCCTTCGAGGCGGCGTAGGCAGTGCGCGAGATAAAGCCGGCGCCGATCTCGCGTTCGAGCGTCAGGTTCCAGGATTGAATGTAGGGATTGTGGAAGTCGTGCGAGTTCAGGAAGTGCGTGGAGAACTGCGGGAAGACGGCCTCGCGTGGTGGATTTCGCTGGCCGGGGAAGGGGTTCGTTGTACCGAGCCAAGGGTTGGCGAAGTTGTTCGTCGCGTTGCCGAAGACGGTGACGACAGTGCCGAACGGCGCCTGATTGGCTTGGCTGTTGGTCGCGATGGAGTTGAAGGAATCGAAGAAGATGCCGTATGCGCCGCGGACTGCGGTTTTGCCGTCGCCGAAGACGTCCCAGGCGAAGCCGAGGCGCGGGCCGATGTTTTTCCAGAAGGCCGGTACGGTTCCCTTCGGAATGCCGTCATCTCCGGCGTAACGAACACCCACGGGCGCATTGGGATAACGCGTCGAGCGAGTGCCGGGGTGCCAGGTGGCGATACGGTTGACGTCGTCGGTGAAGGGGAAGAACGGCTCCCAGCGGACCCCGGCGTCGAGCACGAAGTTCTTGCGTAGTTTCATGGAGTCCTGCGCGAAGAAACCGACGCGGTGGAAGCGGGTGTTCTTGTATTCGCCGATGCCTTGCTGGAGGCTGTTGAACTTGCCGATCATAAAGTCGCCGAGCGATTCGTTGGTGAAGCCGGAGGCGCTGTTGAAGTCCCACACGCCATTGGCGCGGAAGTTATTGATGATGTCGTTGGAGCCCCGGCCGTATTCACCGCCGAGGGTGATGTTGTGCCGGCCCTTGGTCCAGCGAAGGGTGTCGAGGAACTGCGTCTCTCGGCGAGGAAAACCGTTGGTATCGCCGGTGTTGATGCGGAAGTAGCCGGCGATGTTGACGTCCCACTTGATTAGGGGGTCGTTGTAATAGTTGATGCCGAGACTGGCGAGGCTGCGGGCGGGTTGGATGGGCTCGAAGTAGCCGTTGGTGCGGTTGATGGAGAACAGGAACTGGTTGACGATGGTGGGCGTGAGCGTGTGCGTGTCGGTGATCGAAATCGATTCGTTGAACCAGTTTCCGCCGCTGGATTGTTCCAGGAGGTTGGACAGGTTGAGCACGGCGGGCGATTTGGCGAAGGATTTATAGTAGCGGCCGGAGAGACGGTTGCTATCGCTGATCTGGTGATCGCCGCGGACCATGACCTGGTGGTCATTGTTGGGCGTCGAGACGGTGGTAGTGATGCGGCCGTCGGGTCCGCCGTCGGGGATGGAGGAGTCGATGATGGTGCGCGAGATGGGGCTGATGCGGCTAGCTGGAATAATATTGCCGGGGAAGGCCTGGCCGCTGAGCGGATCGCGCAGCGCGCGGTTAAGCGCGGAGAAATTGCCGGCGCGTTGGAGCGTCGTCGGCACGATGCGCTGGACCGAAGCGGGAACAACGCGGAGCATCGAACCTTGATAGGAGAAGAAGAAGAAGCTCTTGTCCTTGCCGTTGTAGATTTTCGGCAGGAGCACGGGACCGCCGATGGTGGCGCCGAACTGGTTGCGCTTCAGGCCGTCCTGGCGTTTGGTTTGGGTGCCGGGGATGATCGGCGAGAAGAAGTTGGTGGCGTTGAGGGCCTGGTTGCGGACGAACTCGAAGGCGCTGCCGTGGAATTCGTTGGTGCCGGACTTGGTGACGGCGTTGACGACACCGCCCGATTGACGGCCGAACTCGGCAGAGAAATTGTTGGTCTGGACGCTGAACTCTTGCAGGGCGTCGGGGTTGGGGAAGGGGTTGGGGGCGTTGGAGTAGAGATCGTTATTCTGCGCGCCGTCGAGGACGTAATTGGTGGCATTGGCGCGGCCGCCGTTGACGGAGACGGGAACGGTGCCGGGGTAGGTGGTGCCGCTGGTGACGTCGGCGCGGGGGTCGGCGACGACGCCGGCGACGAGGCGGAGCAACTGGGTGACGTTGCGGCCGTTCAGCGGGAGTTCTTCGATGCGCTTCTGATCGACGACGGTGCGGAGCGTTGCGCTGGTGGTATCGACACTTACGCTTACGGCCGAGACAGTCACGGAGTCGGTGGTGGAGGCGACGCCGAGGGTCGCATCGACGCGGGCGATTTCGTTGACCTGCAGGCGGAGTTCGCGCGCTTCCCAGGCCTGGAATCCACGGGCTTCGATGCGGACGGTGTACATACCGACGGGGAGCGTACGTACGATGTAGCTGCCGTCGGTGGACGAGACCGCCGTGAAGGAGGCTTGTGTGCCGGTGTTTGTGGCCTTCACCGAGGCGTTGGGGACGACGGCGCCGGTGCCGTCCTTGACGATGCCGGTGATAGTGGCGGTGATGTTCTGCGAGTATGCGGACGCGGCGGCGAGGAGGACTAGGAGGGTGAAGCGCATTTGAGGGGTAGTATATACCTGCCACCGATTGCAATGTGTAAGGCTAGGGGCTACACGGGCCGTTCTTGCGCTCGGCGATCGTCGAGGCCTACGGACTTTCCGTGACGGACGCGGGGAAGGTGTTGGGCGTGTCCCGGCCGACGCTCTCGACGTTTTTGAATGGGCGGTCCAACCTATCCGGCGATATGGCGCTGCGCTTCGCGAAAGCGTTTGGGCTGGAGATGGAGACGTTGATGCGGATGCAAAATTCCTATGACATCGCGCAGGCGAAGCGGCGGGAGAAGTTAATTAAGGTCGCGCGGAATCGGCCCGCTGCGTGACGCTTGCGACTTCGAGTTCGGCCAGGATTTCTTCTTCGGTCCGGCTTCCGTAATGCGCGATCAACGCTTGGATTCGTATTTCGATCCAGCCTAACGGAAAGTTGTTGTTGCTCATGCGACGCGGGATTCAATATAGGCAACCGCCGTAGTGGGAGCGGGAATCTGCTCGCCATCTTCGGCGAGGCCTTCCAGATGGAGTTCAATCGCTTCCCGCATGTTTCGCTCGATTTCCGCGACGGTTTGGCCGGTCGTGATACAGCCAGGAAGGTCCGGCACGTAGGCGGATAAGTTATTTGGGCCTTGTTCGATGACGATGGCGTATTTGGTCATGGCTTACCTCGGAGACCTGCTTGAACTAGTATGCTCTTCAGCGTTGACGGATGCACGTCGTCGCCGGGATGGCCCGGAATCGTTACACGCCCACGCTTGTTGGGGTGTTTGAACTGGCGGTGGCTCCCTTTCGTGGCCACGTGGCTCCATCCATCGGCTTCGACGAATTTGATGAGATCCCTGATCTTCATCTATCTACAGATTCTATGCTTTTCGTCGCCGCAACGGATATCGCGGGCGGGGCGACCGAGGCTGCCCCGCTATACTGAAACTTATGTCTTCCGAGTCAGTCTCCAACGCGGAGAACGAGTCCGCGCGGCCTTCTCATTTCATTCGTGACATCGTCATTCAGGACATCCAAAACGGCAAGAACGGCGGGCGCGTGCATACGCGGTTTCCACCGGAGCCGAACGGCTATCTGCACATCGGCCATGCCAAGTCGATCTGCCTGAACTTCGGGCTTGCCCAAGAGTTTGGTGGCAAGTGCAATCTGCGCTTCGACGATACGAATCCGTCGAAGGAAGAGACCGAGTACGTCGACTCGATCATCGAGGATGTCCGCTGGCTGGGGTTCGACTGGGACGATCGGATGTTCTACGCCTCCGACTATTTCGATCAGCTTTACGCCTGGGCGATTCAGTTGATCAAGGCGGGCAAGGCCTATGTCTGCGATCTGAATGCCGAACAGGTCCGCGAGTATCGCGGCACGCCGCAAGAGCCTGGCAAGGAGAGCCCGTACCGCAACCGGAGCGTCGAGGAAAATCTCGACCTGTTCGAACGCATGCGCGCCGGCGAATTTCCGGACGGCTCGCGCACGCTGCGCACCAAGATCGACATGGCGTCGCCGAACTTCAACATGCGCGATCCGGTCATGTACCGCATTCTGCGGGCCGAGCACCATCGCACGGGCAACAAGTGGTGCGTTTATCCGATGTACGACTATGCGCATGGCGAGTCGGACTCGATTGAAGGCATCACGCATTCGATCTGCACGCTGGAGTTTGAAGACCACCGCCCGTTATACGACTGGTATGTCGAGAACCTCGGCATTCACGCGCCGCAACAGATCGAATTCGATCGTCTAAATCTGACCAATACGGTTCTGAGCAAGCGAAAGCTGCTGGCGCTGGTGCGCGAGAAATACGTCTCGGGTTGGGACGATCCACGCATGCCAACCATCTGCGGATTCCGGCGACGCGGTTATACGCCCGAAGCGATTCGAACTTTTTGCGCGAACATTGGCGTGTCGAAGACGAACGGGCTCATCGAGTTCGGCTTGCTCGAACATTATCTGCGCGAAGACCTGAACAAGCGCGCGCTGCGTGTGATGGCCGTACTCGATCCCTTGAAGGTTGTGATCGACAACTATCCGGACGATCTTGTCGAGCACATGGACGCGGTGAACAATCCGGAAGATGAGACCGCCGGCTCGCGTACCGTGCCGTTTTCGAAGGTACTCTACATCGAGAAGGACGACTTCCGCGAGGATCCGCCGAAGCAGTATTTCCGGTTGTCGCCCGGGCGCGAAGTGCGGCTGCGCTACGGCTATCTGGTTACTTGCACCGGCGTGGTGAAGAACGACGCGGGTGAAGTGGTCGAGGTCCATTGCACTTACGATCCGGCGACGCGCGGCGGCAATGCGCCGGATGGGCGAAAGGTGAAGTCGACGATGCACTGGGTGTCGGCGGCGCATGCGCTGGATTGCGAAGTGCGGCTCTACGACACGCTGTTCCTGGAAGGCAAGGACACCGACGATTTGGCGTCCGCGTTTAATCCGAATTCGCTGCAGAAGAAAGCGGCGAAGATCGAGCCGAGCGTGAAGGGCGCCGCGCCGCTGACGAAGTACCAGTTCGAGCGGGTGGGGTATTTCTGCGCGGACAAGGAGCCGGGCGTTTTCAACCGCACGGTGGCATTGCGCGATACCTGGGCGAAGGTGGAGAAAAAGACTACGTCGTAAGCAGCGCCGCGGTTTCTCGGAGACGAGCGATGGCTTGCGGCGCGCCGAGAGCGTAGATCGATTCGAAAAGTGGCGGTGTCACCTTCTTACCGGTGATGGCGATGCGGATCACAAGAAACGCGTTGCCCGGTTGGAGGCCAAGCGCTTCGGCGGTCGCGCGAATCGCGGCCTCGATGGCCGGTGTTTCGAATGCGGGCAGCGACTCAAGCGCCTCGGCGGTCTTCGCACAGATCGTCGCGGCGGTTGGCGCGTCCATACCCTTCTTGAGCATGGAAGGCATGTCGCGCTCGATCGATTCCTTGAATAAGAAATCGATGAACGGGACGGCGTCGGGCAGCAGTTCCATGCGTTCCTGCACGTGCGGCGCGATGCGGGCCAGCTTGGCGTTGTCGACAACAAGTCCGGCTCTTTCGAGGAATGGCGTTAGGCGCTTTGCGAGTTCGTCCGGGGCGAGCGCACGGATGTACATGCCGTTCATCCACTTCAGTTTTTCGTAGGAAAAAACACCGCCCGCATTGTTGACGCGCTCGAGCGTGAAGCGTTGCTTGAGTTCGTCGAGCGAGAAGATTTCGCGCTCTTCGCCTTCGCCGGGCGACCAGCCGATCAGAGCGATAAAGTTCAGCACGGCTTCGGGGAGATACCCCTCTTCGCGAAAGTTCGAAAGAAACGTCGCGCCGTGGCGCTTGGAGAGCTTT
>VFZQ01000146.1 GCA_016871135.1 Acidobacteriota bacterium
AGCAAGTTCCGCTGCGGCAACGCCGAGATCTACCTGCTCGACACCCGCGGCCTGCGCGACATGCACGACATGGCCAATCCCGCCAAACCCGGCCTCTACATGCTCGGCAAGAAGCAGCACGATTGGCTCAAAGCCTCCATGGCCGCAAGTGACGCCGACTTCTTCTTCCTCGCCTCCACCGTCAATCTGATGATCCCCCACATCGGCTCGCCCGGCTCCACCGATCCGATCAAAGGCAAGGACGACGCCTGGACCGCTTTCGTCGCCGAACGCGAAGAGCTCATCGAATTCTGGGACAAACTCAACAAGCCCGTGATCGTCATGACCGGCGATCTCCATAACAGTTGGGCCGTCAAAGTCACCGACACCGTTTGGGAATTCGCCTCCGGTCCGCACAACTCGCAGAACCATCCGCTCGTCAGCGAAGGCAGCCGCCCCATCAACGGCAAATTCGATTCGCGCGGCCGCGAGTGCGACATTCGCTGGTCGTCGTTCATTCGCAACGACGTGCCTGCGCGCCTCCGCCACTTCCCCATCTACGCCACCGCGCAAGTCAACAACGTCTATCCCAATCCTGACGCGCAAGGCAAAACGCGCTGGGTCGCTTACCCGCGCCCGCACGTAGTCATTCAATACTTCGACGGCTTCACCGGCGACTTGCTCTACGCCGAAGCCGTACACCCCCGCAAATGACCGACTGGCGATCGATGGCGGCTTGGGCGCTGTGCTCATACCTGGCGCATTGGCTAGCGATGGCACTGCTCTGGCTGCGTCCCGATTCTCCATCAATCGACCTCTCCCCTTTCGGCCCGCGCGCATTCGGAGCGAGTCCGATGTATGGACTCGCCGCGGCAGCAGGAATCGGTATCGTTCCCCGCTTCGGCCCACTGCTCTGGATCGCCGCGGGCCTCTGCATGTTCGAGCGCCGATCGCTCTCGCTCGACGCAACTCTCGCGATTGGCCTCGTTCTGATCGCCGCCGGATTGTGGCGCACACAGAAGGGCTGGGCAGCCGCAATCCTCGCGACAATCCTTCCACTCGCCTTCATCCGCGCCATGTCATTTCCATGGCAATTCGGCTGGCGCATCGTCGCCGCAATCCTGATCGGCGGCTCAATCCTCGCGCTGCTGACAACCTGGAAGCGCCCGCGCTGGCAGCTCTCGCACTTGCCGATCAAATCACCCGCCGCATTAGCCTTACTCCTCGCAACAGCCAGCTTCGCGGGCCATGCTTGGCTCGATCAATCCCGCCAAGCCCGTCACCTCGCCGCAATGTCCGCGATCAAGCAACCCGATCCCGCCGCGCCCTACACGATGGACTACTTCCACAAAGGCGTCAGCTTCACCGCCGAAGGCGGCGCCAGCTACGAAAACCCCGCGTCGGTCGAAATGCTCCGCCAACTCCCCGCCTACGGCGTCGACTCCATCGCGCTCATTCCCTACGGCTTCGTCCCCCGCGACGGCAAGGCCATCCGCAAAGCCCCGAAACGAGGCAATCTCGAAAGCGAAGACGGCATCGAAATTCTCGCAGCCGAAGCCCACAAACTCGGCATGAGAGTCATGCTGAAACCCCACGTCTGGCGCCTGCAAGGCACACCCGCCATGGCCCGCGCCGAGGCGCTCGAATGGCTCAAGGAATACAAGCTCTACATCGAACACTACGCCCGTTTCGCCGAACGTATCCACGCCGACACGCTTTGCATCGGCACCGAACTTCGAGCGCTCACCCAGCAGGAAACCGAGTGGCGCGAAATCATCGCCGCCGTACGCGCCATCTACCGCGGGCCGATAACCTACGCCGCCAATCACGGCGAAGAGTTCGAAACAATAAAGTTCTGGGACGCCGTCGACGTGATCGGCATCGACAACTACTATCCGCTCGAAGACGATTACGGCGCAAAGAAACTCACCGCTGTCATCGAAACAGTCCAGCGAAAGTTCAACAAACCTGTGCTCTTCACCGAGGCCGGCTTCGGCGCGCACAAAGACTCACACAAGGAACCCTGGGAAGACGAAACCGCAAAGCCACTCGACATCGAAGAACAAGCCCGCAGCTACGAAGCCATCATCGGCGCCATGAAAGACAAACCTTGGTTCCGCGGCGTCTACTGGTGGAAAGTCGGCACCAGCGGCTACGGCGGGTCAGATAACAATTCAATGACTCCCTGGCGCAAACCCGCCATGGACGTCGTCAAACGGTTCTACACCGCTCAACATTAAAAATACAGCCGCAGCGCAAACTGCATGATCCGCGCCGGCCGCGCCGAAATCAACTCGCCCAGCCGCGCATTCCCTTGTGCACCCTGTGCATCGAACCGCGCGGTCGTATCCACTCCTGTGAATTGCGAGTGATTCCAGATGTTGTATAGCTCCCAGCGCAGTTGCATCCGAATCTCTTCCCGAATCGGAAAGTTCTTGAAGAATGCCGTGTCCCAGTTGTTGATCCCAGGCCCGCGGATATTGGTCTTCGCCGCATCTCCAATCGTCCCTCGCGCCGGCAGCCGAACAACACTTGTATCGAAAAACCGCGTCCGTGTCCGATCACTCTTCGGCAAGATCGGATTCCCCGTCAACGCAATTCGCGGCCCGTCGGTCGGCGACCCGGTAATATCGATCGGCGTCACTGTTCCAAAGCCAAGCCCCAGCGGCTGGCCAGACGAGAACGTCACAATCCCCGACATCTGCCAGTCGTTGAAAATCTGCTTCGCGACAACGTTCTGAAACTTCGTCTTTGGCAAATCCCACACGCCCGAAAACTTCGCCACATGCGTCCGGTCATAACTCGATAGCCCGTAATTCCACACCCGAATATCCACCAGCGGGCTCACGCTATCGGTATCGTTGCTATTGAAATCCATTGACTTCGACCAAGTCCAGCTCGCGATAAACTGCAACCCCGCCGAGAACCGCCGATTCGCTTGCACCTGCATCGAGTGATAGTTCGACGAACTCGCCCACTCGCGGAAATTCACATTGTTGTACCCGCGCAACGGCCGCAAAAACGCCTGCGGCAACGGCGATCCAGGCGCCGACGCATCCTGATTCTGCGGCAGAAAATTCGCGCCGAACGGTATCGCATTCAGGTTCCGCTGCCACATCTGATTGCGTGCCAGATTCGCGACATACGCCACATCGAGAATCGTCTGGAACCCAACGTTCTGCTGCACAGACAAGCTGTAGTTCATGACCGTCGGAATCTTCCCTTCCCCATCGATCCCGATCACGTTTTGCGGAAACAACAGCCCGCCCGAATTCGCCAATCCCGCCAGTGTCGAAAAATTCACCACTGGCGTCTGCACAATCGGCGGCGCGGTAGTAAACGGATTCAACACCGCGTCCAGATTCTGCCGGTTATAGAACATGCCGAATCCGCCGCGCACCGCCGTGCGCTGATTGCCGAACACGTCCCACGCAAATCCAAACCGCGGCCCCCACTGCGGCCCGCGATTCTTCAGAAAAGCGCGCGGCACGTTCGTGTCGCTCTTGGTGACAACCATCCCGTTGGCGGGATCGCCATTCCCCGGCGCCAGCGCGCCGATGAATGTCGCCGGCACCATCGCTCCCGTTACCGGATTGCGACCCATGCGGACGTTGTTCACCCGCACGCCTTCAATCAACTGCGGCGCGCGCGACGCCTGCCAACGCTCCGGCACGAATCCGGAGACGTTATTGAAGTCCTCGTACAACGGTGAAACAACCGCCCATCGAATGCCGTAGTCCAGCGTGAACCGCCGCGTCACTTTCCAATTGTCCTGCGCGAACCATTCCACGTTCGACAGCCGGAAGTAAGCAAACGGCCGCGCCGACGCTTCGGTGTAGGAGTTAAACACGCCCAGCGCCGCGTTCGCATACGCATAGCCGGTATCGAGCGGGTTGTTCGCATTCGTACCGAAGTTGTACTCGCCGTTGAAGACGACAGCGTTATCCGCGTTGCGCCAGATCCTGTCCCAATAGAAACCCGCCTTGATCGTGTGCGCGCGCAACGTCTTCGTTACCGTATTGGTCGCCGTCATCGAATCGTGCGTCGTGCGCAGCGGGAAACGCCCCTCGATCATCAGATTCGCCGGCTGCGAAACACCACCGAACGTCGCGTTCGGAATCACATTCAGAGGATTCGATGCCGGATTCAACTGCGGCGTGCGAAACCCGACCGTCGAACGCAGATTCCGCTTCACCTCATCGTCGTAGGTCACATCGTTCGCCGGCCGCCCGACAAAGCCCCAGTTAAACTCATTCACCAAAGTCGGCGAAAAAATCCGCTGATAACGAATCAGATAGGCGCGCCCCTGATTGTCGAAGGTCTTCCGCATCTGCTCCCAATTGGTACCGCCCGACGACGCGATGCCGTTATAGCCCGTCTGCACATCCGAGTAGCGCGTGTAGTTCCCCGTCAGAATATTATTCGCGTTGATGTTGTAGTCGAGCTTCAACGTCTCGGTTCGCTGCGGCGTCTCGTTCTCGCCGACAAAAACGTAGTTGTACCTTCCCGCCGAAATCGTCCGGTCAAAAAAGTTCGGCTGCGGAAAAACATTCAGCAGCGCCTGTCCATTCGAGTCCACGCGATTCGCCGGAATGATATTCCCGGGGAACGGATTCCGGTTGTTGTTCGGATCGCGCACCACAATCTGCCGGTTGTTCAAATCGTTCGACAACGTATAGTCGCCACGGCGCTCCAGCGCCGTCGGCACCGTCAACTGCGCCAGCGGCCGGTTCACCTTCAACGGCCAATACTCCTGGCTGAAAAAGAAAAACAGCTTCTCGCGATTCTTGTTGAACACGCCCGGGATGAATGCCGGCCCGCCCACGTTGTAGTTCCACGTGTTGAAGCGGTAACGCGGCTTCCGCTGCCCCAGTAGGTTGTTGAAAAAATTGTTCGCGTTGAACTGCTCGTGCCGCTTGAAGTAGCTGCCCAGTCCGTGAAACTGCTTCGTGCCCGACTTCGTCACGAGTTGAATATTCGCGCCTGACATGCGCCCAAACTCCGCCTGGTAGTTCGAAAGCAGAATCCGCACTTCCGCCACCGCGTCCTGACTCACCGACACCGTCGCGTTGTTGTTATTGCCGATCGCGTTCAGCGCCATCCCATCCAACGACACGCTCGACGTATTCCGCCGGTTGCCGTTCACGTTGATATTCCAATCCCGCGAGATCGATTCGTTATCCGCGTTGTCCACCACGCCCGGCAGCAACTGCAAAAGCGACATCACATTCCGTCCGCGAATCAGAACGCTATCCACCTGCTTCGACGTAATCGTCCCCGCCCTTTCCGCCGACGCCGTCTGCACTTGCGCGATCACATCGGAAACCGTCACCGACTCATTCACTTGTCCAACCTGCATCGCCAGATTCCCCAGCGCCAGCGTCTCCGACGCGCTCACCGAAACATTCGTCCGCTCCAATCGTTTGAACCCAGCCGCCGTTATCGACAAGACGTAGGAACCCGGCGTTACGGAGCCAAATACGAAATCCCCCAACGCGTTCGACTTCGCCGATCGCGCCGCCCCCGTAGCCGGATTCTGCAACGTCACCTCCGCTCCCGCCACCGCCAATCCGCCAGGATCGACAACGACACCGGAGATAGAACTCGTGATCGTTTGGCCGTACAAAGACGCCGCGGCGAGAAGTAAAGATAGGAGACGAACCATGTAGGAGATTATAATGAACAATTCCATGCACGTTCGCCGCGCGATTACTTTCCTCTTGGGCTGCTGGTTCACTACCGTCACCGTTGTTGCCATCAACGCCGGTGTCTCCTTCAACATCGCCGAAGTCGCTTCCAAAACGCCCCCGTCTGAACTGGCCCGGCCCCTTTCGATGATGTCGGAATTCGAAGCCCGCCAGTTCCCGCGCTACATCGCTTCCGAAATCAACCGCTCCATGTTCGAACGCTTCGGCCTGATCGAACTCGCTCTCGTCATCGCCATCGCCCTTACGCTATTCATGCACGGCTATAGCCGCGCGGCCACCATTCTCTCCGGCGTCCTCTTCATCATGGCCTGCGCGTCGAATTTTCTACTCACGCCGCAGTTAGTCGCGCAAGGCCGCATGCTCGACTTCCGGGCCGCCGAGATGTTCCAGCAAGAGCGCGCCCGTTTCGCCAACATTCACGCGCTCTATGGCGTCCTCACTCTGCTCCGCCTCGCCTGCGGCGGAGGCATTACGTGGATCATGTTGAAGCGCAGTCGCTCGGCCTACAGGCGCCGCTCACCCGACGAGATCTACGCGGTCGATAACGCCAATAACGGCGAGGTCGATGGGTGAGTCCGGCCGCCCCACACTGGTCATCGCGCTAAAGCCCTCGGTCACCAGCAGCACGATCTCTCCCTGCCCCGCATCCACCGCATCGACGGCGATTACCGCATCTCCGCGAGGCGTCGTTTGATCCAGCTCCAAAGGCTGCACTAGCAGCAGCTTCTGGCCCTCGTGGCTCATGTGTTTGTGCGTCGCCGTGATGTCGCCGATCACACGTGCGATCAACATGCCACGTTCACCTTATCGACAATCCCCACGATCGTCGTCTCCACCGGCGTCTCGACGGGCAGAAATGGAAAGCTCGCTTCCTTGCCCTTCGTCCAATAGACCAACTCGCCCGCGCCCACGCCGACGGCGTCCGTACACACCAACCGCTTGCCCGTCGCTTGCAACGACGGCGTCAGCGGCTGCACCACCAGCAATCGCTGCGACGCAAGTCCGGGATCCTTCACCGTCGCCCACACTCGCCCGACAACGCGGCCCAGATACATACTACTTGCCCTTCGAGCCTTCGTCCAGACTCACCGAATCGACGATACCGATGATCGCCGAATCCACCGGCTTGTCCTTGCACCCGTCGGCCATGCGCGCGCTCGAGCCCGCCACCAAAATCACCGTCTCGCGATACCCCGCGCCCACCGCATCCACCGAAATGACATAGCCCGCTTCGTCCTTCCCTTCGGGCGACACCGGTTTAAGGATCAGCAATTTCTTGCCTTCCAACCGCGGATCTTTTCGAGTTGCGACGATACTTCCAACTACGCGCGCGAGTATCATTTGCCGTTGCTCTTCCCGATCGGCAGCACACCCTCAACCCCCGCGTGCGGCCGCGGAATCACATGCACCGAAACCAGTTCGCCCACGCGCCGCGCCGCCGCCGCGCCCGCATCGGTTGCAGCCCGCACCGCCGCCACATCGCCGCGCACGATCGCCGTCACATAGCCCGAGCCGATTCGCTCCCAGCCGACCAGCGATACCTTCGCCGCCTTCACCATCGCGTCGGCGGCTTCGATCATCGCCACCAGACCGCGCGTTTCAACCATTCCAAGTGCGTCGCCCATGCGTCTATTATCGTCCTGTTCTGGCCGCCACGGCCTCATCGATCAACGCGATCAACTCATCCCGCGTCACCGAGATGTGGTCGCCCTGCCCCGTGTCCTCGGCCGTTATCGGACAGCCCGGTTCCATCGTCGTGTGCGATTGAATGCCATATCGCCCGCGCGCGTCGAAGAGTTTATCGACCTCCGCGCGCGGCAACAATTTCGGCCCTCCCAGCAACTCCGCCACCAGCGCGATCCGCGCCACGTGCTCCAGCGTCTCCATTCGGAAAAACGCCTGCCAGATATGCTGCCCGTAACAAACCGCGCCATGATTGCCCAGCAGGATCGCATCGTGTTTCGGAATGAACGGCTTGATCGTCTCGCTCAGCGCCGGTGTTCCCGGCAACCCGTAATCGGCCAGCGGCACGCAACCCAGCGTGACCACCACCTCGGGAAGTATCGCCTGATTCAACGGCCTTCCAGTCACCGCGAAACCAGTCGACACCGGCGGGTGCGCGTGCACCACCGCGCCGACGTCCGGCCGTCCCGCGTAGATCGTCAGATGCATCATGATCTCGCTGGTCCGCTCGCGTTTGCCTTCGACTTTGTCGCCGTTCGCATTGACGATAATCAAATCGTCCGGCGTCATCATGCCCTTGCTGATGTTGGTCGGCGTACACAGGTACCGGTCCGGCCCAAGCTTGATGCTGAGGTTGCCGTCGTTGGACGCCACCCACCCCTTCTGATACATGAGGCGGCCGATCTCGCAGATCTGTTGGCGTAACTCTCGCTCGTTTTCGGCCATGGAACGCTCTATTTTATCAGAGCGCCAAACCCGCCACTTCAATCCAGCCACCGGCCAGGCCCCTCGCGTAAACTGGTAGCAGAGTGACTGGAAGCAGAATGTGCCCCGCCTGCCGGGCCTTGATCAGCGCGCAGGCAGAGCAGTGCCCCTTTTGCGGCGCCGCGATCGGAGCCCCCGGCTTCCGCATGGCGACCGGCAACTCCTTCACCGACCGCCTCATCCCAAATGGCAAGATGGCCGCGGCCCTGCTGCTGCTCGTCAACGTCGCATTATTCGTCGGCATCCGCATGTCAGGCTCGGACCGCCTCGCCCGCTACGGCGCCAAATTTCTCCCGGCGATTCTGCAAGGCGATTGGTACCGCCTGATTACCGCCGGCTACCTCCACACGGATTTCATGCACGTCTTCTTCAACATGATGGGTCTCTACAATCTCGCGCCGATCGTGGAAGAAATCTACGGAACACGACGCATGTTCGCCATCTACTCGGTCGCCACCGTCATGGGCTTCGTGCTGAGCTCTTATTGGCTGCCACGCTCTCCCTCCCTCGGCGCCAGCGCCGGCATCTTCGGTCTGCTCGGCGCGCTGATCGCTTACGGCGTCATCAACAAATCGATGATGGCCCGTTATCTGCAAACCCAGTGCCTGACCAACGCCGGCATCGGATTCATCATGGGCGGAATATTGCCTTACATCGACAACGCCGCCCACCTCGGCGGCATGATCGGCGGCTTCGCCGCCGCCTACTTCGCCGAACTCCCGCGTCGCGTCGACGATGCCCGCGAAAAACTCTGGGGCGTCGTCTCCCTCGTCTGCTTCCTCATGACCGCCTGGGCCTTCTTCGAACTCGTCCGCGCCATGCGCCAATAAAGCCCCGGCCAGAAAAAGGCCGGGTGTTGGTCAAACACCCGGCGGAGTGGTTGAACTGTGAATCCCTCGGAGGCCAGGATCCACAGTTCCGGAGGAGCCTACAGTATACCTCAACTCAACAGGCCCCCGTGACCCAGGCCGGCAACTTCCCAGCCCGTCATCCGGTACCGCGCCAGCAGAGGAGGCAGCACAATGTCCAAGACGTTTCGTTTCGTCGATCGGTAACACCCGGGCGCCGACAAGATTGGAACATCGTCTCTGTAACCCAATAGCATCAGACTTCCGGGTTCGACCGGCGCCAGAAACCGCTCGAACGACGCCCCGGCCCGCACTATCGCTCGACCGATTACATCGTCCGGTCCTTGCGGCGCCGTCGTCGAAGCGATCAAAATCAGCGTCGGCCGTGCTTTCATCAGATGTGTCAACGCCCGCGAAATCGCGTGTTCGTCTTCCACCGAAACCAGCACGAAATTTGGCTGCGCCGTGAAGTTACCCAGCCGCTGCCGCATGATATTTTCAAATAGTTGCCGCGCGCGGTCGCCGTGCACCGGATCGCAATACAACACCGCCACCTGTGGATCCTGAATCGGCCGCGCCTGCAGGATATGGTGCCCTGAAGATTCAAATTT
>VFZQ01000147.1 GCA_016871135.1 Acidobacteriota bacterium
CAATACGTGCGCAGTCCGCGCGTGGTATCGCCGCAGAATGGCTCGGCCGCCGGATCCCACTTCACATAGCGGACGACGAAGAGATCGAGGTCGCCGTCCCGATCGTAGTCGAACCAGCCGCCGCCGATTACCCAGCCTTCTAACGGGGGCAGCGGCTCGATGCCAAAACGTCCCCCGCCCAGATTTCGGTAGAGAGCCGAACTTCGAACGCCCGCGACGAAGAGGTCGGTTCGACCGTCGCCGTCGAAATCCGCGGCCGCGGCGCCGATGTCGTAGCCCGTTCCGCAGAGCCCGGACGCGGCGGAGACGTCGATAAACACGCGCCGTCCGAGATTCTTGTAGAGGCGATTGCAGTCGGCGGGGATGTTCTTCTTCAACGATGGCTGCGGCGCGCCGTTGGTGAAGAAGAGGTCTTCCAGGCCGTCGCCATCGAAGTCGATGACGGCGACGCCGCCCGGCATGGTCTCGATTTGATGCTTCTCCGGCGTGGAGTAGTGTGCGAGGGTGTGCGCAAACTGCGCGCAAACAACTTCCGACGCTAACAGCATGAAGGTAAGCCGCATCTGACCTATAATAGGCCCCAATGCTTTCCCGACGCAGTTTTCTTGCAACCGCCTCCGCACTCGCCGCGCAGGCGAAGCCGATCAACGTGATCCTTATGTACGCCGACGACTTGGGGTGGGGCGATCTTGGCTGTTACGGTTCCAACCTTTCGACGCCGCATCTCGACAAAGCGGCCGCCGAGGGCATGCGGTTCACGCACTGCCTTTCCGCCAATCCGGTCTGTTCTCCATCTCGAGCGGCACTGCTGACCGGGCGCTACCCGACGCGCGTTGGCGTGCCGGTCGTACTCTTTCCTGGCGACAAGACCGGCCTCAACGAAGGCGAGCAGACGTTGGCGCAGATACTCAAGGCGAAGGGTTATAAAACGCAGTGCGTGGGCAAGTGGCATCTCGGCCATCTGAAGCCGAATCTGCCGACCGACAAGGGATTCGATAATTACTTCGGCATTCCGTATTCGAACGACATGAATCCGCGCTGGCTGATGGACGATGAGAAGGTCGTCGAAGAACAGGCAACACTGGAAACGCTGACGCCGCGCTACACCGAACGCGCCGTCAAGTTCATCGAAGACAACAAGTCGTCGCCGTTCTTCCTCTACTTCCCGCACACCTATCCGCATATTCCGCTGGCCGCCAGCCCTCGCTTCCGCGGCAAGAGCCCACAAGGAATTTATGGCGATGTCGTTAGCGAACTCGACTGGTCGGTTGGCGAAATCATGTCGACGCTCAAGAAGAACGGCCTCGACAAAAACACGTTGTTTCTATTTTCGTCCGACAACGGCCCCTGGTTTCAAGGCAGCCCCGGCAAACTGCGCGGCCGTAAAGGCATGACGTGGGAAGGTGGAGTGCGTGTTCCGCTGATCGCATGGCTGCCGGGGCGGATTCCGAAAGGCAGAGTTTCCAGCGCGCTGGTGTCCACGATGGACATCGTGCCGACGGTTTGCGCGCTCACCGGCGCAACGAAACCCACCAAGACCACCGACGGCATCGACATAACGGCGCTGCTTACCGGCGCGAAACAGGCGATCGAACGCGATGTCCTGCTGTACTTCGACAACATCAATCTCCAGTGCGCGCGCCTGGGCAAATGGAAACTGCACATCAGCCGCTACAACAATGTGACCTACAGCCCCGCGCCCGCAGGAGGACGCAAGAGCATCCGGCTGCGGAATCCGGAGCTTTACGACGTAGCCGCCGATCCGGACGAGTCCTACGACATCGCTCATGAGAACCCGGAGATCGTGAAGAAGATCCTGGCGCGAGCGGAGGAAATTCTTAAGACCGATTTTCCCGCCAATGTGCAGAATGCCCATGAGGCTGCCAAGAGTGGTACGCTAAGTCCGAATCCGGCGGGCGCGGTTGCCCGCTAAGCGAGGAATGGAATGAAATCGACTGTCGTCGCCGCCTTTGCGGTGCTTTCACTGACGGCCGCGGAGCGCGGCTTCACAAGCCTATTCAACGGAAAGAACCTTGATGGATGGCAGCTGGTGCGCGGGCGCGGTCCTGGCTATCTGGTCAAGGACGGAACGATCATCTGCCCGCTCGATGGAGGCGGCAATCTGTTCACGGCCAAGGAGTACAAGGACTTCGTTCTGCGCTTCGAGTTCAAGATGGAGCCTGGCGGCAACAACGGTATCGGCATTCGCGCACCGCTGGAAGGCGACGCCGCCTACGCTGGCATGGAGATCCAGATTCTCGATCACGATCACGAGAAATACAAGGGCAAGCTGAAGGACACGCAGAAACACGGCAGCGTCTACGATGTCATCCCCGCTAAGGCCGATGCGTTGAAGCCCGCCGGCGAGTGGAACTCCGAAGAGATCCGCATCAAGGGCGGCAAGATCAAAGTCACGCTTAACGGCAAGGTGATCACCGAAGGCGACATTTCGACCGTTACCGATCCCGCCGTGTTGAAGAAGCACCCTGGTTTGAAGCGCGAGAAAGGCCACATTGGATTCCTCGGCCACGGCTCGTTGGTCGAATTTCGCAATCTCCGCATCCGAGAGCTCTAGGAACATTCATGAACATCAAACGACTTCTGCCTATTACCGCCTTTGCGTTTGCGATCGGCGCCGTCTTCTTCACCGCGCGAATGGAGGCGCAGCCGGATACCATCAAGCAGATGGCGCCCGGTGTCTGGTTTCGTCAAGGCGATATCGACGGCAAGGGCCACTGCAACAACGTAATTATCGAAATGAAGGACTACCTCGTCGTGATCGACGCAAACTTCCCCGATGGCGCGCGGCTTACGATGGCCGACGCCGCGAAGGTTTCGAAGAAACCGATCAAATGGGTCTTTGACACGCATCATCACGGCGATCATGCCTACGCCAACGCTGTTTGGACGAAGGCGGGCGCGAAGACGTTCGCCTATGTGGGCGTTGCGCAGGAGATGAAACGTTATGAGCCCAGCCGGTGGAAGGGCGCCAATCGGAAGGATGTGAGTGATCTCAATTTGCCGACCGCCGAGCCGCCGCAGCAGACATTCGATAAATCGCCGTTCGTGCTCGACGACGGTTCGCGCCGCATTGAGTTCCACCATTTCGGCTGGGCGCACACACGCGGCGACGGATTCGCGTATCTGCCGAAGGAACAAATCCTGTGCACCGGTGATGCGGTGACCAATGGTCCTTACAACTTCATGGGTGACGGGCGTGTCGCCAACTGGCCGAACGTAGTGGCGAATGCGCTGAAGCTTAAGGTGAAGCAAGTTCTTCCTGGCCATGGCGGACCCGGCGGCGTTGAAGTGCTCAAAGGCGAGCAGACGTTTATGCGCGAGTTGTACGCGGGCGTTTCGAAGTTGAAGAAGGCCGGCAAATCCGCCGATGACCTGACCAAGATGGGCATGGACAAGTCGCTGGAAGGCGCGCTTGGTCTATCGGCGACATCGAAGAATTGGGTTGGCAAGAGCTTGGCGCAGCAGGCCGTCGTGACCTACGAAGAGATCGCTGCCGGCAAGCCGCATGGCGAGATTGCGGGTGGGAAGTAGATCGTCAAGACTTCGGCTTTGGTCTGAGGCTCCAGTACATCTCGCCCGCGCGCGCTATCCAGCGTTCCTCGGCTTCGAGATTTGCCGGTTGTAAGTAACGAAAGAATGCGCAGGGTACGCGCGAGGCGACTTGCAGGCCGACCTCGACGATCTCTTCCGCACGTGCTTTCGCCAGGTCGAGGGCTGTGGCCGAGAGCCCGGCTGGGGTGTAGCCGTATTGCTGTATCAGCGGACCTGCAGTGGCCTCGATCGCCGCGATCTGCCAGGGCTGGAATGCTTCGCGCCAAAGGCCTATTCGATCGGACGAGATCGGCTTGTTGGCCCGCGCGATTGCTGGTCGCGCCACGGGGACGCCCTCTTTCGGTTTCAAGAGCAGCGAATCGTACGCGACGCCGAGGTGCCGGCAGATTTTGTTGAGCGCAAGTTCAGGATTCGCCGCAAGTTCTTCGTACTTCACTAGTAGGTAGTCGTCCGCGCCCGAAGCGGCCTGCCCAGCGATGTTTGAGTTTTTCCAGGTCCGCGCAGCGAACAAGACGCTGCGGTTGGACCAAGGCATCCGGACGAGCGACGACACAACGTCCCGCGGATCGCGAACGATGTGGATGATTGCGCAGCCGGGAAACCACGCGCGCAGCGTGTCGATGCGATGGACGTGCGCGGGCGTCTTTTCACCGCCGTAGAGCTTGCCCTGGATAGTTGCATAGTGCCGAATCATCGATCCGAATAGCGCGGGCCAAGTGGAGCCTTCGGCGAGCATGCGCTCTTTCAGCGTTGAGAGGTCGATTTTCAATCGGTGCATCGGCTCGATGGCGAGATAGGCGTTGACGATGTGCTCGCGATTGCGAAGGTCCGACGGATCGCCAAACGTCTCCCGCCGGTCGTAAACACGGCGAAAGAATGCGGATTCGCCGGGCCACATCGCGATTTGCGGGTGACGGTCGAGCACGACTCGAAGCATCGTGGTGCCGCTTCGCGGCGCACCAACAACGAAGACCGGATGCTTCATGGTGTGGTCAGCCAAGCGAGGTCATCCGGATGTACCCGTTTTTCCTGTTCTTTCGAGAAGTGTTGCGGGTCGGTTACGGTACCGCCGAGTTGAATGGGGCGCGCTTCGTCCTCGCCGAACAGATCGGCATAGTCACCGTAGAATCCATCGCAGATATTGCGTGCATCACACTGCGAACAGGCGGCGACATGACGATAGCCCGTGTATTCGCGTGCTCGCATTCGTGCGTCGCGCTGGTAGAGTTCTTCAATCGAGACCGACGGTTCCTCGGAGGCCCATCGCCGCTCGACGTGTTGCTTGATTTGATGCAGGCCATTGCCGATCGTGGGGAACTCTTTGGCCAGGCGTCGCAACGGCGCCCGCAGCGGGCCGAGTTCAAGGCGCTGGCCGAGTTGGAACGGCGGCGTCAACTCGGCGGCATGTGCGCGTTGAGCGGGCAGGTCGGTCCAAGACCAACCGGCGAAGTCGTTCTCGTGCAAGTCGTATGGAATTTGGCCGAAGTTGTAAATGGACTTGCGGTGACGTTCGGCGACCATGCAAAACGGCAGATATCGCACGTTGGCTTCAACGCCCGCTGCAGCGAGTGTGTCGAGCGCGGCATCCAGAGTCGCGGCGATTTCCGCATAACGAGGCACGTTGACCGAACTCCGCTTGCCGGTCTGTTGATCATTAAACGGGTTGAAGCCGAGAAAATTCACGACCTCCGCGCCGGTCTGTATTGCGAGCGTCGCGATGTCTTCCACCTGTTCGAGAGCCGGTCGCGATAGCACGGTGTTGAGGCGGAAGGGAACTCCTTCGGCCTGCAAGTTGTCGAGCGCCTTCATCTGGCGAACATGCGCTCCTTGCTGGCCGACGATTCCGTCGTAAACCGGACCCAGCCCTTGCAGACTGACAAGGACGTCGCGCAGACCGGCGTTCTTGAAACGGGCGACAGTTGCTCGGCTCGAGAGCACTTGCATGTTGCTGATGATCGTGGATGCAAGGCCGATCGAAGCGTTGTATTCGACAAGCGAGTAGATTTTAGGCCACAGCGTCGGTTCGCCGCCCTGGAGGTCGATCGAGTTGTTGCCGTAGTAGTCGACCAGCGTTCGGCAGATCTCCTTTGCCTTGTCGAGACTCATAAAGGCATGCTCGGGATGGCGCTCGTCTTCGATGCGGTCGAGGAAATAGCAGAAGTGGCAGCGGAGATTACAGGTCTGGCCAAGCCAGAGAATTCCGCGGCGCGTGATTTTCTTTGCGAGTGTCGGAACGTAGGCGGTCTTGGGCGCGGGAGTTGACGCCGACGCCAATTCGAGAGCCTGCTCCAATACGGGGGAGTTCATTGAGTCTCTTCCATTTTGGCGAATTGCCGGCGCTGGCGGAGGCGCTGCGCAATCATCGACGCGGCCACACGCGGGCCTTTGGCGAAGCCCGTGATCGCGCGTGCGAAGGCGAATGCGGCGTCGCCGTTGGCGAGAGACGTTCGAGCGAAGAAGAGTTCCCGGGCGATGCCAATGACGTCCCGTTCGCGTGCGGAAATGCTGGTGCATTGTTGGCGTACCTTGCGCTCCTCGTAGAACCAGTCGCGATGTCTGGTTACCAATCCGCCGGGCACGGCATGTTCGACCAGTACTTCGGGAGTCGAAACGAATTTGCCGCCGGCTTGGATCACGCGAACGTACCATTCAAGGTCATGCACGATACGCAGCGATTCGTCGAGTAGGCCGACCCGTTCAAAAGCCGTGCGACGGCAGACAGCGGCCGAGAGCGTGTGGATTGGGCATTCGGCGAGCATCCAAGCGAGTTCGCTCGAATAAGCATAGGCCGGTTTGAGCAGCGGTTGCGACGTTGCGCCGGAGGCATGCACTTCGACGTGTCCGGCGATCGAGACTTGTGCTTCGGGATGTGCGTCTAGCTGCGCGACTTGAGCGGCGAGATAGGCAGGACGCCATCTGTCGTCGTCGTCGAGGAAGGCGATAAATTCGCCGGTGGCGGTTTGCAGCGCGCGGTTGCGGGCGGCCGCGGCCCCGCGACCGGGCGCGGGGATCTTAATCAGAGACGCATCGGCGCCAGCGGCCCAGCTGGCCGTGCCATCGGTGGAACCGTCGTCCACAATGATCAGTTCTAGGTCGCGAAACGTCTGCTTGTGGACGCTCTCGACTGCGCCCTTTAGCGTCGCGAGGCGATTGTGTGTCGGCACAATTACAAAAGCGCGTGGCAACTATCGAACCGCCTGTTCAGTGCGGGCTGCCACGGCCTGCGATACGCGCCGCGCGATGTATCCAACGAGGTTTTCGATCTCCCGCGAAAAGAGCAATCGGGCGATTTCGAAGGCGCGCGGAACGGGCCGCCCTCGTATTTCAGAGAACGTGGTCAACGGCGCGGACGAGGTGAGCCGGCAGGATGCCCAAACGACGCCGTCTTCGGCAAGGCGGAACTCGCCGCCCACGCTGGCCGCTCGTTCGAAGCACACAACGGAATGACCTTCCGCAAGGAGTTCCTTCGCGGTTACCAGGCCAAGTGGGCCTGCCCCAACAATTGCAATGCGCCTTGCCAGTAAACCTCCGATCCGAATGCGGAATCACCACTTTAAGCGAATTATACGCCGGGCGGTTCTTACGGCTGCGTTTTCTTCAACGCGAATCGCATGCCGCTCCACGTTTCATCGACGGCGCAGATTTTGAAATCAACCAGACCGTATGCCAGCGCGCTTTCCCGCACGATGTTGCCGTTGATGCCGTTTTTCAGCCCTTTGGGCCAGATTATCCAGATGTTTCCTTTCTCCGCGCGGGCCTTCATCTTCGGCAGCGCTTTGCTCAGCGCCGCAGGCGTTGTGATGAACCACAGCGCCATGGGTGCGTTCTTGTCGAGCTTTAGGCCAGGGATCAATTTCTCAAAACCTTCGGGCGCGTCGATCAGCGCTACGGCATCTTTGGCGCCGAGTTTCTTTTCGAGCGGCACTGGAGATCCCGGGCCCGAGAGCGACTTCGGTACTACCGCCTCTTTCGGGGGATTCTTCAATACGTCTTCGAGCACTGGACCGATCTTTTCGTAAGTCGTGAATCGCGCGTCGGGAAGCAACTCCATCGTGCGCTGGACTTTCTCGGGCGGGCCCTCGACGAAGATGATCGGGATCAGGCGCGTGACCTTTGAGAGCCGGAGAGCCATGCCGAATTCGCGGCCTTGACTCTGCAGACGAGTGAGGTCGATGACAACCGCGGCAGGCTGGGTTTCGCGAATATTGCCAAGCGTCCAGCCCTCGATTGGCGCGGCGTCGATGTTGTAGCCGAGCTTCCTCAGTTGTGCCACGCGCGGGGCGGCTTCCTCAGTTTTCCAGTGGATCAGACGAATGGTCGGTTTCATCGAGTGCTCTCTGCCATATAATAGATGGTTCCCGAACGAGGTGTCCTCCATGTCTGAACCGAAAGAGATTACACGCCGCGACGCGGCCAAAGTTGCCGCGGGCGCTACAGCGGCCGCTGTCATCAGCGGCGCGCCGTGGATTCAGAAAGTGAAAGCCGCCAATAGCCAAGTACAGATGGCGATTATCGGCGTGGGCGGCCGCGGGCAGTACCATGTCACGCACATGAACGGGCTTGACGGCGGCCGGTTGGTCGCCGCGTGCGATATCTTCCAGCCCAATCTCGATAAGGCCGTCAATAGCTCGAAGGACAAGCCAAAGGGCTATAAGGACTATCGCGAGGTCTTGAACCGCAACGACATCGACGCGGTCCTTATCTCGACGCCGCTATACACTCACTTCCCGATTACCCGCGACGCGCTGCTGGCTGGCAAGCACGTGTTGTGCGAGAAGTCGCTGGTCCACAAGCCGGAAGAGGTCCACGCGCTCAAGAAGCTCGTGAATGAGAGGCCGAAGCAGGTGATGCAAGTTGGCTTGCAGCGCCGCTACAGCCGGTTCTATCAGACGGCGCGTCAGATGGTCGATAAGGGTTTGCTCGGTGACGTGACCAATGTCTACGCGCAGTGGCATCGCAACCTGATCAACGTACCCAGCGCGACCTGGACGATGAAGAAGAACGATCCCCGCGGCGAAGAGGGCAACTGGCGGTTGCTGTCGAAGTTCTCCGGCGGACTGGTGGCCGAACTGGGCTCTCACCAGATGGACATCGCCGACTGGATGTTCGGCAGCCACTTCGAAACGATCACGGGCGTGGGCGGTATCGACTATTTCAAGGACGGCCGCGACGTCTTCGATTCCGTCCAGTTGATCTTCCGCTATCCCAAAGGGCAGCGGTTGATGGCGTCCTACATCTCGACCAACCAGCACTGCGCGCTTTTCGGCGGGCAGCGCGCGCAGTTCGGCGAGATCATCATGGGCACCGAAGGCACGGTGCACATCACGGTCGGCACCGACGACGAACCCGCGTTGGGCATCTGGTTCCGCGAGCCGGCGAAAAAGAATCCAGCCGCAGGAACGGCGAAGGCCGCCGTGGCGAGTGCTTCGTTGGCCTCGACGGGTAAGGGCGCCAAGGCGCTGCCGATTCTACTGAGCAAAGACGAAGTCAGCGAGCAGGACAGCTTCATGCAGAAGGAGTTAAAGTTCGCGCGGCGCTGGCTGTATTCGAAGGGCGTGATGGTGCCGGAAGAAGATCGCAATCCGGTCGATCAACAGCTCATTGAATTCTGGGATTGCTGCCGTTCCGGGGCGAAGCCGAAGGCCGATCTCGAAATCGGATTATCCGATTCGATTGCGGTGATCCTGTCGAATCTTTCGATGAAGGAAGATCGCAAGATCTGGCGCAAGGAGATCGACACGATGGGAAATCCTGACGCGAAGGCTGCGCCGAAGAAGGCGTAATTTATTATGCCGATGACTCGCTGGCGCGAGCGCGAAGCCGTGTCCATCGAGAACGGTTCGTTGCGCCTGACCGCCCTGCGTTCGGGCGGTCACATCGCCGAAATTTTTCACAAGGGCGCCGGAGTTAATCCGTTGTGG
>VFZQ01000148.1 GCA_016871135.1 Acidobacteriota bacterium
GGAGTCGTTGAGATAGCGGCCGTGTTGGGCCAGGAGGGGGAGCGCGAGGAGGACGATGGCGGTTGCGCGCATAGAGTTTCAGTGTATTCCGAAAGAAAGACGCCAGTTGTGTATACTCGCACGCAGAGGTTCTCGATGACACTTACCCGGCGCGCGGTGTTCGCCACACCGTTACTTGCTCAAGCGCAAGTAACGCCGTCGATGCTCCGGCTCGCGCCAGAGCTCGAACCCTTGGCGCAACGATTTGAATCCACCGATCGCGACAAGTGTCCCGCGCTGCTGGCGGCGGAGTTGAAGAAGGGCACGCCGGTGAGGCAGTTGATGGCCGCGTTGTTTCTTGCCGGCATCCGCAACGTCAACCCGAGGCCGCCTGGCTTTGCGCTGCACTGCGTGTTCGTCATGCACTCGGCGCATCAACTGTCGCTCGAAGCGCCGGCGTCGATGCGGCATTTGCCGCTGTTCTTCGCGCTCGATCAATTCAAGGCGTCGCAGGCTCGCGATAAGGACTACACGATGGGCGAGTTGAGCGGCGATCTGCCATCGCCGGATCGCGCGCTGGCCGAACTCGACCGGGGTCTGGAGAATTGGGAGTTCGACCGCGCCGAGCGCGCGGCCGCCGTGCTAGCGCGGACCGCCGGCGCGCATGAGGTCTTCAGTGTTTTTTGGAAACACGGGGTCCGCGACTACCGCAACATCGGCCACAAGGCGATTTATGTCGCCAACGCCTATCGCACGCTGGAGACGATCGGGTGGCGTTACGCCGAACCGGTGTTGCGGTCGATCGCACTGGCGCTTTGCGATTTCGGACCTGAAACGAAAATGAACGGTTTTGCTTTTGCCGATCAGACGTGGAACACCAATCTGAAGCGGGCCATGCACGCAGTTCCGATCGGCGCCTCGAAGGAGAGCGACGTGACAGGCATCGTTGCCGCGATACGATCGGCGACGCCGAATGAAGCCTGCGCGGACGCCGCGGCGCGGCTGTCGAAAGGCGCGACAGCGTCGAGTGTCTGGGACGCCGTTCATCTCGCGTCCGCCGAGTTGACGACTCGGCTCGCCGGCGGCGGAGTCATCACCGGCATTCACGCCGCAAGCGCAGCCAATGCGATGCATTTCGCGTGGCAGGCGGCCGGCGACGCACGCACGCGCTGGCTGATCCTCTTGCAGGCCGCCGGCTGGATGGCGCAGTTTCGCGTCGCTGGAGAGCTACGCGCGGACATTCAGAAAGCGGACATTACAAGCGTGAGCGAAGGGCCTTCCCGCGCGGAGATCGGCCGCGAACTGTCGAACGTCATCACAAAAGCCAACGAGGTTCACTACTACAAATTCCCGGTGGCGATCGCCGAGGATTACCACCTCGTGAGCGAACGGTGGCGGCCAGCGTTCGCTTCCGCGCTTAAGCACTACACGAAGAAGGCGAGCGATCCGGACCTACCTGCAATGCAGCAGGCGCGGGAATTGCTGTGACCATCGACTGGAGTTCGATCGCCGCGACAACGCATCCGGGCGAATCGGGAACCGCCGTATCGCGCACCGTTGAGTGGGGCGCGGCGCGGGTGCGGGTGGTTAAATACTCGGCCGGTTACAAGGGCGACCACTGGTGCGAACGCGGCCACATGACGATTTGCCTGGAAGGCGCGTACACGATCGAGTATGAAGGCGGCGCATGCGAGTCAATTCGAGCCGGGGATAGTTGGTGCGCCAACGACGGCGCTCCGGGCCACCGCATCTTCACGCCATCGGGCACGAAGCTCTTCATCGTCGATTAAGGCAGCAGTTCACGCAGTTTTGGCATGTCGACTTCGATCTCCCTGGTACGAAACGCCTGTTGATCGAACTTCGCACCGCGAGCGTAGGCGAAGACGTGTCCCTCGCCGAGGAGGGAACGCAGATCTCCTTTTGAGTCCATGAACTGCGCGGCGCGTTTATCGGGAATGCGCGCCATTGCATCGGTCGGCGGCGCGGAGGTCCAGATCACGTAGATCGCCAACGTTGGTTTGTCGTTCGACTCCACTTGGGCATCGAGCATAGCCGCCGAAAGGAGGTCCTTCTGATCATTCGGCGAAAAATACGCGATCACGCGCGTCTTGTCGGTGTTGCGCTCAAACAAGGCGCGGAACGCGGCGGCGTCGCCGAGCGGCGGCTGCCCTTTCGGCGGCGTGCCCGGGGCGAATAGATACCAGGCCGCCCAGCCGCCAACCGCAATCAATAACAACGCCCATACGACCAAGATCTTCTTGTTCATGCGTCTTCTCCAATATACAGCCGAACGGCCCGCGCGCATGCCGGGGGCGGCTGTGTTGCATCGATCCGCAAGCCCGTATTCAACCACGGATAGGCCTGAACAATTTCGGTCACACGCGCGTCATCGAGATCGAGCCCGGGATGATGGGCCCTTCGCGCGCGATTCCGCTCAAGCAGCACATCCAACGGGGCGTCGAACTCCACGACAAAGAGTTCCGCTCCTGTTTCCAACGCAATTTGTCTGTATTGGAGCCGATCCTCCTCGCGTCCAAAACCACCGTTGACGATCACGACGCCCGCATGCGGCAACAGCGCCTCCGCGATCATCAAAGCCGCACGATAGGCTACGGCCCGATCGTCACGAGTATGCGCCGCACCGGGCAGGATGCGCTCGCGCACCGCATCCATCTCTATGTGCGCGAACGGCAGCAATCCGGCCACGGTGGACTTCCCTGTGCAGGGCGGGCCGGCAAACACGACAAATTTCGGCATCACTTTACCGGCGTCAGCGTCAGAGTCGACTCGACGGTCCAGCCCCCGTTGAAATGCAGCGGGAAACTTTCGACGCGCAGAAACGCTTCCCACTGATCCTTGTTGTGGGAGGCCAACGCGTGGCCGCTTTGTCCGATTGGAATATTCAGCAGCCCTCCGCGCGGATCGCCGAAGTCGATTACCATCCGCATCGACGGCCCGATGCGCGCCGAGGTCTGCATGATCGTCGATGTCGAACCCTCGAGCGGATGCGGCTTCAGTTGCAGCGACGGGCCAATCCACGGTATCTGCGCGGTGACGCGATTGGCGAGCGTCAACTTCTGGTGCTCGCCCCACTGCCATTTTCGCGTGTCGCGGCCTTGACGCCGCGCGCCGTCATCGATGCCCTCTTGCAGACAACGGAGCAGTTCGTGATCCCAATCGGCGAACCACTCGGGCGGTTTGGTGCGAACCATGTTTTCGATCACCGAAAATGCCAGCGCGGAATCCCATTCGGCGGTTGCGAACCCGGCGGCCTTCACGCCAATCGACCGGCGCAGCTGATTCACGGCCAGCGTCACGATCAGCGGCTCCGGCCGCGACGCCGCCATCGCGCCGTCCCACTGACGGAGTTGATCGACCGCATCACGCAACACCGGGTTCGTTGCCTTCTTGCGATCCAAGGCCGCGACCAGCTCTTTTGCGATGAAATGCGAAAACGCGGAATAGACATCGCCCTGCAACTTCAACATCGCCTCAGCGTCCCAGTCCTTCTTCGCTTCGAGCATCGCGGCAATCCGATTCGCACGATACGGTGAAGCGAAGTGGCCCGCGACCTGGTATGGATACACGGCCGGAAACGAATTCTGGTTTGCGGTAACCGCGCGGCCGGAGGAAGGGTTGTAGATTGACGGCAGTTCGTCGAACGGGATAAAGCCCTGCCAGTCGCAGGCGCCCGCTGCATAGACGCGCCCTCCGTCGCAACCCTTTCGAACCGGCAGCACACCCACGGCCTGCAAACCGATGTTGCCTTGGGCATCGGCGTAGGCGATCTGACTCGCCGCGCCGGGAAATTCCCGCAGGGCGTCGCGGAACGAGTTCCACTCCGTGGCGCGATTCAACTTGATCAAGCCGAGTTGAAACGGCCGATCCTCCGCCGCCGACCAACGAAGTCGAACCGGCTTGCCCGCCGGACCGGGGAGTATGGGCGATCCTGCCGCGACCAGTTGCTGAAACGGTTCGGCGCGCGCGCCTCGAACGGAGATCACCTCGCGCTCCAACACCGCCGTCTGTTGCGCCGTGGGGACGAACCAGTAGAGATCCTGCACGTCAAACGGCATGTTGGTGATGCCCCAAGCGATTTGTTCGTTCCGCCCGACGACAACACCGGGCGATCCGGGAACGGTCACGCCGGCAACGTTCAATCCACCGCCCTTCAGATGCACCATGTGCCAGATTCCTGGCACCGACCACTGCAGATGCATGTCGTTCGCCAGCGCGGCTTTGCCGCTTTTCGTTCGCGAGCCGCCGACCGCCCAAGCGTTCGATCCCGGATGTTCCTCTTGCCCGGAACGAGCCGGCCAGATCGCATCGATCTTCTTTGCGTCGCCTTTCTCGTACATCGCTTCCCGCGCCAGATCGAGCTTGTACCGCGCCGAAAGCGTCTGCTGCATCATTAGCCCTACAAGCAGTGAGTCCTCGATCCTCCAGGGACGCGGCTTGTGGCCGATCAGCGAAAACTCGAGCGGAAGCTTGTTCGCGTGCGTTTCCAGGTAGTGATTCACGCCGCGCGCGTAGGCAGCGAGTACGCTTCGGTCCTCGCCTGCTACCGTCTTCGCCTGACGTTCCGCAATTCGCGAAAGACGCAGCCGGCGAAACTCGCGGTCGCTCTCCAGAGCCTGCGGGCCGACGATCCCGGCCAATTCGCCCATGGCCATTTTCCGGAATGTCTCCATCTGCCAGAAGCGATCCTGCGCGGTAACGAAGCCCTGCGCGAACATCAAGTCTTCCAGTGAAGCCGCATGAATACGCGGCATCGCGAGTGCATCGCGCTCCACTCGCACCGATTCCTTGACGGGTGCGGCGACCGAACCACTCGTTTGCGGAAGCGGCCGGTAAGCGTACCAATAGGTACCGATTCCCGCCAGCGTGAGTGCGCAGCCGATGAGCACATTGATAAACTGAACTAATCTCCGGGTAAACACTTCTTTCAGTGTAGTCACCCGCTCTCCCATGCCGGAATACAACTACGGATACCGGTTCCTGCTGGTCGGACTTATCGTCGGCATGAACGGCTTTTTTGCCGCGGCTGAAGTCTCACTGCTCAGTTCGCGCCGTTCGCGTTTGCAACAACTCGCCGATGACGGAGACAGTGGCGCGAAGGCCGCGCTGGAGTTGCTCGACAACCCTGGACGCCTGCTCTCGGTTGGTCAAATCGGCGTCACGCTTTGTAGCCTGGGCCTCGGCTGGGCGGGCGAGGAGACGATCCATTCGCTGTTCACGGCTCTGCTTCACCCGCTGATTGGAGCGATTCCAGGAGGCGTTGTCGACATCGTGTCGGTCGTCCTGGCGTTTGCGGTGATGACCTACATGCACGTCGTCATCGGCGAAGTGGTGCCAAAGAACATCGGCATCGAAACCGCGGACCGTTTCGCCGTTCTTGTCGCGCCGATTCTGGTAGTCATTGGGAAACTGGCCTCGCCGCTCGTAAAGGTGATTGACGGTTCGTCGATGCGGATCTCGCGCATGTTGGGACTGAAGGGCGAGATTGAAAGCGGCGGGCACTCGGTGGAGGAATTGAAGTTCATCATTTCTTCGTCGCGCAAGGAGGGCGAGATCGAACGCTTCCATGAAGCGGCGATGCAGAAGCTGCTCGACCTTGAGAAGTATTCGGCAAGTGAAATCATGGTGCCGCGCAATTCGATGATCTCGGTGCCAGAGAGCGCGACGCTTGAACAGTTGCTTGTTGCCTTCAACGAGCACCAGTTCTCACGACTGCCGGTGTACGAGACGAGCCCCGATCAGATTATCGGCATCGTGCATTTGAAGGACCTGGTGCAGGTGTTGATGCAGCGCCAAGGCGCGCGGTTTCGACTTCACAACGTGATGCGGCCGCCGATTCTGGTGCCGGAGACGAAATCGCTGGCGGACCTCATCGACGTTTTCCGCGCGAATCACACGCACATGGCCATCGTTGTTGACGAACATGGTTCCACAACCGGCGCGGTGACGCTTGAGGACGTGCTGGAACAGGTCTTCGGCGAAATCGAAGACGAGCATGATATATCAAGACCAAAGCCCGACGCGGCGGCTGTATCGGTCGAGGTCGAAGGCAACATCAACGTCCCGGATTTGGCGAACCAGTTCGGCATCGCGCTTCCCACCGACGGCGGATACGAAACGCTCGCCGGATTCCTGCTCTCGAAGATCGGAGATCTTCCAGCAACAGGCGCTTCCATCGAACACGACGGCCGCCGGTACGTCGTTTCCGAAATGGCGCGGAATCGGATAGCGAAAGTTCGGATCGACAAACTGGCATGAGTCTTGTCGACAAAATCCGCGCGGAATTGATGGCTCACTCGGAGCCGTACAAACTGCCAGTGATGCAGCGGTTTTTCAAGGAACCCATCGACGCCTATTGCACGTACACGGTTCATGTCCGGCGTATTGCGAAAGAACGGGCGAAGGAGTTCGCGGCGCTCGGTGAGAAGCAGCGCGACGAAGTCACCGATGCGCTTTGGCGTTCGGGAAAATTCGAAGAGGGCGCGGTGGCGATCCAACTCTACGCACGATTGTTGAGGCAGTGCGACGAGCGCGACTGGAAGCGTTTCGAACGCTGGCTCGACAACTACGTCCGCAACTGGGAGCACTGCGATGCGCTCTGCGCCGATGTGCTGGGGCCGTTGCTGATTCGGCATCCGAATTGGATCGCGGCGATGCCGGCGTGGACGGCATCGAAGAAGACCTACAAACGCCGCGCCGCGCTTGTCGCTCCGCTCAAAGGCATTCGAAAGGGAATGTTTCGCAAGGAAGCCGAGGCGCTCTACGCCGCCGTCGACGGCACTTCCGAAGACATCCTGAAGAAAGCACTCAAGTGGATGCGCAAGGAACTCGCTAGTAGTTCAGGCGAAGCATAAGCTGAATTTGCCGCGGCCCGCCGAACCCGGTGGGGTTCGCGTTGACAACGCCAGTAATCCGCCCAAACTGCGCCGGATTCGAGATGTTCGCGTTCGGGTTTCCATATTGCGCCCGGTTGAAGAGATTAAACAGTTCAGCTCGGAACTCAACGTTCAAACTCTCGCGAATAGCTGTGCGCTTTCCGACACTTATGTCTACCTGCCACAAACCCGGGCCACGCAGCGCATTGCGCGGCAAGTTGCCCCAGGTACCGCGAGCCGGCACACGAAACGCGGCCGGATTCAGCCAACCGGCCGCACTCGGCGAACTCGTGTAGAGCGGCTCACCGGCAACGAAGTCGGGCCGTTGTGCCGGCGCCGTGCGGCCCGGCGTGGTGGCCACGCCATCGGGCAGGTCGGCGGCCGCGCGATTGACGGAGGCCGAAAACGGAAGTCCGGTGCGCGCGGTCGCGATGCCGCTGATATTCCAACCGCCTCTTAAGAACTTCGTCGGGAGTTCATAAGCAGCGTTCGTCGTCATCGTGTGGCGAATGTCCCAATCGGCGTTGCCGCGATCGCACGCCCGGCAACCGGAGATCATGATGTTCTGTCCGTCGCCCGCGCCGGCGTTGTCGCTGATATTGTGCGACCACATGTACTGCGTTTGCCATTGAAGGCCGTTACGCGACGCACGTTGCACGGACATTTGCAGCGCGTTCATGGAGCTGTTGGCGTCATTCGTTTTGATGTCGACATTCGAAAATCCAGGATACGGGCGCCGCCCCGTTGCCGGGTCGATCGTGTTGATGAAACTACGGCCGAACATTTTATGACCATTGCCGCCGAGATACGCCGCTTGCGCAACCAGGGCGAACGGAAGTTGTTGTTGCAATGAGAGCGTCCACTGCTGGCTGTAGCCATCACGGCGATCACGCTGCAACGCACGCGCCGACACGCCGGTCGACCGCGCTTGCGTGACGAAAGTATTGGCGGGAAACGCAAGCGCCGGCTGATCGCGCGCCGTCAGGGAGAATGTTTCGGGGATGCTGTCGATCGCGGCGTTGACGTCGTCGATTTGGCCGGCGCCATAGAACATTCCGTAGCCGACGCGGACAACCGATCGATTGCGCGCCCAGGCTATGCCGACGCGCGGCGCCCAGTTATTGCGGTCGGGGAAGTACCACGGGGTGCCGGCTTGGCAGAACCCGTTGCAACGAGCAAGGTCGAAGACGCGGCCGCGGCCATCGCTCGTCTTGGCGACGGAGTAGTATTCGTAACGCGTGCCGACGCTCAACGTAATCTCACGGTTCAGTTTCAACTCGTCTTGAGCGAAGAGGAAGTAGTAGGGGCGCAGGCCCTTCACACCGGGCAGCGCGGAGCCGAACGAAACGCTGTCGGCGCGGTTCAAGACGAACGAATCGCGGCTTGCGAACGAAGTCGTAATTTGGCCGGTGTCGCTCAGAACGAGGTCGATCTTACGAAATTCCCCGCCGAACTTGAAGTTGTGACGGCCCTTGGTCCACGCCAAGCTTTGGTTCAAACTGTAGCTTGTGCCGATCTCGACTTCGGTGCGATCAACCTGCAGCGTAACAAAGCCAGGAATCGAAACGCCTTCATTGAACGTACCGTTCGTATCGCGGCGCAGCGCCGAGCGATTCACGCCGAGGCGCGTTTCCGCGAGCAGATTCGTCGAGAAAAGCCGCTGCAATTGCACGACGCCATTCTGCGTGCGGAAGTTGCTCACGCGTGTTTCAAGCAGCACATTGCGCAGTTCGGAAATCAGTCCATTGTCGATGTTGTAGCGCGCGAAAACGCTCGTCTTGTCATTGAAACGGTGATCGACTTTGATCAACCCGCTGTTTTCCGTCCAGGGCTGTGACGCGGCCGAGACCAGTTGATCCTGATCGGCGTTTGAAGTTCGCAAGGTGCCTGGCTTGTAGGCATCCATCACCGGCCTCAACGCCGGAGACGTGGCCGCCACGCGGGCTTTGTACGCCGCACTGGGCACCGTGTTGATGAACGTCTGTGCGAGTCTCTGCTGCAAGCCCTCGTAGTTCGCAAAATAGAAGGTCTTGTCCTTGATGATGCGTCCGCCAGCATTGCCCCCGAATTGATTTAAACGGAAGGGTGGTCTCGCCGCGTCGATCGGCCGGCGCGCGTCGAGCTTGTCGTTGCGGAAGAACTCGAAAGCGCTCGCATGGAACGTGTTCGTACCGCTCTTGGAGACAAGGTTCATCTGCGCTCCCGCGCCATTTCCGCTCTCGGCGTTGTAAAGCCCCGAGCTCACGCGGAACTCGGCAATCGAATCGAGCGAGATGTTGAGGCGCAAGTTCGCTTCCTGACGCGGGTCTTTAACGCCCGTAGCGTCGACGCCATCGAATGTGAAGTTGTTATCGTCGCGCGAGCGGCCCATGAAGCGCACGCTATTTTGAGAGCCGTCACCGGTATTCGTCGCGCCTGGCGCGAGCATCAGGAAGCTGGTCCAGTTACGGCCGTTGAGCGGCAGCGAGCGCATCTGTTCCTGCTCGAACACCAAACTGATTTCGGCATTTGTCGTCTGCAACGCGGGAGGCGTGTCAGTGACAACGATTTGGCTTGCTGTCGTTGAGATCTGCAACGTCGCGTCGAGCGCACGCGTCTGTCCG
>VFZQ01000149.1 GCA_016871135.1 Acidobacteriota bacterium
CAGTCGCGCCAGCCGAGGTCGTCGACCAGTACGACAATGAAATTGGGCTTGCGGCGCGGCGGCGCGGCGGCGGCAAGAGACGAGAAGAGGAAATTGCGGCGTGTCATCGTACCAATAGACCCCGATGGTACGTCAGAATTGAAGAAGGATGAAAGTGAGCTGGCCACAACCGGTGCGGCGCGCGGGGCGGTTTGTCCGCGATCGCGTTTGGCGTCCGTATTTCTTGTGGTGGCTGCGCGGGCTGATCGGCCTGTTTCCATTAACGCGCATGGGCGTCGCGTTTCTGGCGCTGTTCGCCGGCGCGGCGTGGCAGTATGGCGTGTTGTCGCGCGATCTCATCTTGTTGGTCCTCGGCCTAGGCGGCGCATTGGTGATGATCGCCTTATTGTTGACAACGCTGCTGGCCGCCGCGATCACTTGGCCGCGCACGCGCAAGGCGGCAACGCCGGGCGAACTCGACCTCGACACCGGCATTCCGCAGCCGACCGGATTCCGCTTGCGCGCGCCGCGGTTTATTCCCTTTGCGGTTGTGGAATGGAAATGGATGAACGACGGCGGCGGCGAGACGGAAGCGCGGGTCGAACTCGAACGCAGCGGGCGCGAGCTGGTTGAGCTCGCCTCGCCCGCGCGGCGTTGTATCGTCACGCGGATCGTGCGGCGTTTCGCCGTGCGCGACCTATTCGGCTTGACTGAAATTTCCTGGCGCCGCGCGGAGAGGACTATGCTGCGCGTGATGCCGTATCGCGGCATGTTGTCGCAGATGCCGCCGCCGGCCGGTCTGGCCGAGGGCGACGATCTCTCCGATCCCTACGCAGAACCGAAAGGGGATCGCGTCGAGATGCGGCAGTACGCGCCGGGCGATCCGCTGCGCATGGTGCTGTGGAAAGTTTACGCCCGCAGCGGCAAGATGATGGTTCGCACGCCCGAGCGCAGCGTCGCGGAACGCAAGCGCGGTTGCGCGTATCTGGTGACTTCGCCGAAGGACGACGCCGCGGCGGCGGTCGCGCGCGTAGCGATCGAACGCGGCCTGCTCGGCGAGGATTGGTGTTTCGCCGCCGACGGCGTGCAGCGCGAAGCCGTCGAGGACCGCGATGCGGCGTTTGAGATTATCGCCCGTAGCGGCGAGGCGGGTGATGAGGATCGCGCCGCGCGGCTGGCGGCCTTCGCGGCCAAGAGCGAGAGCGAGGGCTATCAGTTCTGCCTGCTCTTCATACCGCACGATGAGCCGGCCTGGCGCGCCGTCGCCGAACAAGGCGTGGCAACAACATCGATGCGCGTGCAAGTGATCACCGCCGCGTCCGAGATTTTGCCCGACGCCGATAGCGGCCGCGCGTGGGCCGAACGCGCCGTTCGTTGGCTGCTAAAGCACGCCGCGCACGATGGCGTATCGATGGCCGAAATTCGCACGCGCGCCGCGCTGATTCGCGGCCTGGGCAACGATGTGATGCTGGCCGAACGAAACTCGGGGCGGGCCGTCAACGGTATGCTTGGGGATAGGGGCTAGCGCATTGGGCCACGAGAGATCGATATGGTGGAAGATCCCCGGCGTCATCGTTTGGATGGCGGCGCTACTCGTGTTAGCGATCGATTTCACATCGACGGCGGGAACGGTCGCGGCGCTTTGCGGCGTTGCGGCGGCTTTTTACGCGGCGACACGAACGGCTGCGATGCCCGTGCGCCTTGGCCGGTTGTGGTTGATGTCGCTCGGCGCGCTGGGAGTTATCGCGTTACTCGGCTATCTGATGCGGGAGAACGCGACGCTGGCCAAGGTGTTCGGCAGTCCGGCGGTTTATACCTTTACCGAAACCGCATCGTGGGGAATCGGCACGCTGCTGCTGCTCGCACCGCTGCTGATTTCGGCCTCGCGATACGCGTCGTTTTTGTCGGTTGAAGCCGCGCTGCTGGTCGGCGTTTTCGCGAGCGCGTTCGCGGCGCATCGCGATGGCTCCGTGCATCGTCCCTACTTCGTGACCGACTGGCTGCTCGAACGCAACATCGATCCGCTGCCCTTCTTCCTGATGGCCGGCGCGATTCTGGGCGGCATGTTGATTGTGTGGCTCGTCAGCCGGCGCACGGCGAAGCGGTCGCTTTTCGATCCGCTGCTGCTCGTTGCGATGATCCTCGGGCTGCTGCTGTTCTTGCCGGATGGCAAGATCCGCCAGCTTAACGCGTGGGCCGCGGCGGGTAATGGGGAGAAGGAGCAGAAGCAGAAGCCGCAGGGCGGCGGTCGCGGCGGAAGCGATCAGAAGATGAAAGAACAGAAGCAGGAGCAGAATCAGAACCAGGATCCGAACCCATCGAACGGATCGGGTGGCAAGAGCTTTCCGGTAGCGGTCGTGAATTTGCACGACGACTACAACCCGCCCTACGGCACGTTCTACTTCCGCCAGGACGCGCTGAGCACCTGGAACGGCAAGCGACTGGTGCGGGACGCCAGCGGCAAGCTCGACACCGATGTCGGCATTCCGTTCCCGGCGGAGGCCGTCGACGTGCCGCTGCGCGATCGCGCCGATACCGTACAACAGGCCGGCCGTAAACGCGTGGCGCATCGGATGAAAACAACGGTCGCGCTGATGACACCGCACTCGAAGCCCTTCGCACTGGTTGACGCCGCGCGCTTTGAACCCGCGCCGAATCCCGATCCCAAACGCTTCGAACGCGCGTATAAGGCCGAGTCGATAGTCCTCGATACCGACTTTCGCGACCTGCTTGAGCGCGCCGCCGGCAGCGACAAATGGACGCCCGAAATCTGGACGCACTACACGCAGATGCCGGAAGATCCGCGGTATCGCAAGATCGCCGAAGAGGCGCGCGCGGCGCTGCCGGCGCATCTGCGGAACGTCACGCTGGCGCAGGCGCTGGCGGTTAAATACTGGCTCGACAAGAATACGACCTACAACTTAAACGTCCCGCGCGCCGACGATGAATCCGACCCCGTCGAGAAGTTTCTGTTCGGCGACCGCAACGGCTATTGCGTGCATCTGGCGCATTCGGCGGCGTATCTGTTTCGATCGCTCGGACTGCCGGCGCGGGTGAGCGTTGGTTACGCGGTCGACGCGCGGCAGCGCGGCAGCGGCTCGGCGGTGTTGATCCGCAACGGCGACGCGCATGCATGGCCCGAGGTCTACGTGCGCGGGCTGGGCTGGGTGGCGCTCGATATCACACCGGAGAAGGTTGCGACGCCTCCGCAGCAGGACAAAGCCGATCCGGAGTTGCAGCGCATGCTCGGCGAAATGGCGCGCAATACGCCGGCTTCGCCCAAGGAAGAGAACCCGCCGCCGGGCGATGGCGATGTGCGCAAGGCTTTTCTGGAAGCGCTTTGGGCGTTGTCGAAGATGCTGGCGCCACTGGTCGCGACGACCATCGTCGCGCTGTACCTGATGAAGGTTTGGCGCCGGTTGGAGCCGCGCTTCTGCAGCGAATCGCAGTTGCCGGTAGCGGCGTATCGCGCCGCGCTCGACAACTTAAGCGACCTCGGTTTGGCGCGCTCGTTCGGCGCATCGCGCGAGGAGTTCGCGATGGCGGTGCCGTCACCCGAGTTCGCGCAATTGACCGACGCGCATATGCGGCATTCGCTGGGCGCGGGCGCGCCGTCGTGGACGCGCGCGAAGTATTTGGAATTGACAAGAGCGGTGTCGGCGAAGGCGGCCGAATCCGTACCGTGGTGGCGCCGCGCAATCGGCATCGCCAATCCGCTGTCGTGGTGGAGAGTGAGTTAAGGAGATTCATGGCAACGTATCCGCAAGCCCCCGTGGCTGTCCATCCGCTGGCGGGCCCTTATGACACGGCGCAGGTCTTGCGGCGCCGTCTGCGCGCGGCTGTGAAGGGGCGCGACGAGGTGATCGACCTGATCATCGTCGCGTTGCTGGCCGATGGGCACGTGTTGCTCGAAGATTATCCGGGTTCGGGAAAAACGACGTTGGCCAAGGCATTGGGCGAGTCGGTGACCGACGCCGAGGGCCAGCATATTGCCGCGTTCCGGCGCGTGCAGTTCACGCCGGATCTGTTGCCGAGCGATGTCTCCGGCGTTTCGGTGTTCGATGTTTCGACATCCCGCTTTGAATTTCGGCCGGGGCCGATTTTCGCGCACGTTTTGCTGGCGGATGAGATCAACCGCACGTCGCCGAAAGTGCAGTCGGCAATGCTCGAAGCGATGGCGGAGAAACAAGTCACCGTCGATAACCACACCTACCCGCTCGATGCGTTTTTCTTTGTCATCGCGACGCAGAATCCGCGCGACCTGGCCGGCACGTATCCGCTGCCTGTCGCGCAGCTCGATCGGTTTTTGTTCAAGATCAACATGGACTACATCGGCCGCGAGGCCGAGATCGACGTGCTTGCCACCCGGAAGGCGCGGCGGTCGGCGCCGGACGAGCCGTTGGTCACGCGCGACGCGATCGTCGAAGCGCGCGTAGCGATGGAGGAGCACGTTCACGTCGATCCGCGCATTCAGACCTGCCTCGTTGACGCCGCGCGCAATCTACGGGCGCACAAGAAGGTGTTGCAGGGCCTGTCGACGCGCAGCCTGGTGCTGATGATCCCCGCGCTGCAAGCGCTCGCGCTGCTGCAGGGGCGTGATTACGTTACCTCGAAGGATATTGAGTATCTGGCGCCGTACGTGTTTGGGCATCGTCTGGTTGTCGCGCCGGGCGCGGGCGACGCGAAGGCGGTGGTGATGGAGGGACTGAAGGGACCGCTTGAAGTGCTTACCCGATCGACAATGGCAGGGGCTGTCGCGCCGGCCGTGCCGCAGACGCCTCCGCCCATTCCGCCGCAAAACGGAAACTGGGGATGATCGCTCGCCTCCTCTTGGTGCTGCTGGCCGCCTGCGCGTCGTTCGCGCAGCAGATGGATCTCGCCACGGCGCGCCAACTCATCGACTCCGGCAAATTCATCCGCATTCGCGAGACCGCCGAAGGCATGCTGCGGCAGAACAAGAACTCGGTGATGGGCAATTACCTGATGGGCGTGGCGATGCAGCGCGGCGAGGGCAATTTGCCGCTGGCGCGGTATTACCTGGGGCGCGCGCGGACTCTTGCCTCGAAGAGTGTGATGGCCGGCACCGAGCAAGGCGCCGATCTGCACGCGCACATCATGTTTGAGATGATTCTCGTCGCCGGACTCGCCGAAAAGCACGAGGAGCAGATTCAGCTTGCCAATGAGTACGCGCGGCTGTTCGGCGGCGACATGGGCGAGCGCACGGGCTGGAGCCTGATGAAGCTTGGCCGCCACGATGAAGCGCGCCGCTTGATGTTGAAGTATCTGCAATCGAAGGAGCCGGAAGTCCGCCGCGGGGCGCTGAATACGCTGGGCTCGATCGAGATGTCGCTGGGCAACTACGAGGAAGCCTTTCGATGGTTCACGCAGTTGAAAGGCGAGTTGACCGAGCGCGACACGATCAACATCGCGACTCTGGTGCGCAACCGCGCCGAGGTCGCCAATGTACTTCTGAAGTTCGATATCGCCGAGAGTGACACGTTGCTCGCCACCCGCTATTTTCATCCGTCGAGCTACTCGAATCCGTGGATGTCGCTATCGCTGCTCTACACCGCCGAGGGCCGGATCGCCGAAGCGATCTCCGCCATTTCGAGCGTGCACGCGTGGGATCGGCGCTCCGATCCGACGTTGGAACAGCAGCGTTGGAACGATGGGCAGCAGGCGACGGCGATCGTTCTGCTCGCGGCCGGTTACCCCGACGCGTCGTTGAACATCGTGCGCCGGATCCGGTCGAAGCCCGACCGCCGCGGAACGACGAGCGGGAACATGGAACAGGCGGAAATCGGTTTGCTCTATTTGTGGCGGGAGACGCTGCGCATGCAGCGCGAGGCCCTGCGCGAGGAGATGGTGTGGGACGGCTGGCCCGATTGGCCGATCGCCGCTTGGGAACGCGCGAAGGTCGAGAAGGAGTTGTGGTCGGCGAACAACCGGTTGAATGCATTGCTCGTCCCGACGAAGCGTCTGCCGTGGATTCTGCGGCCGTACGCGCCGGATTCGCCGGTCGTTGAATGGATGCGCCCTGGGCTGCACGGCGCGATCGGCACGGGGCTTTCGCGCGCCGAACTCGATCTGCTGCTTGCGCGGAAGGGCGCGACCGCGGAACGGGAGGTGCCGTACCTGCAAGCGGCGCGCGGGGAAGCGCTGATCGCAGCGGGTGAATGGGAGAACGGACTTGCGGCTTTGACCACCGCGCGCAAGGCCTTACCGAAAGAGGAAGCGCTACTTAACGCGCGCATGGAAGCGCTGGCCGCGCACGCGCTGGAGAAGCTAGGCCAACTCGACCGCGCGGCCGTTGCGTGGCGCAACGCGATGGAACGTCATGCGGGCATGGTGCGGTTGCTCGATCTGTCGATCCCGGTGACGCTGTCGACCGATAATTCGCCGGTGGCCAACAAGGCCGTGACGTATCTCGAAAAATCGCCGCGCTTCCATCGGGGCCGTGGCTTTCAACTTGCTGTCAACGTTACGGGACGCCGCGCTTACGCGCAACTGCGGGGCCGGGACGGCGCGGTGTTGATGCAGGCCTCGGTTGCGATGCTGCCCGACGACACGGATTCGGCGCGGTTGCTCTGCAAAGAGATACACCGCCGCGCGTTCGCGACGAAGATCGACCTTTCGCAAATGGACATCAATTCGCTCGACGGTTCTGTAACCTCGGGCGATTCCAGCCAAATCGGCCTGAAAGAGCTGTTCGGCGGAAAGTAGTTAGTCTTTGATGTCGACGATCTTGGCGATGTGGATCGTGTCGCCCTTGATTTCGCCGGTGATCTGCACCTTGCCCTTCAGGTGGGCCTTGGCGAGGTCGGCGTTGTTGACCTTATAGACGCTCTGTTCCTTCTCGGTAACGAACACGGGAGCGGCGCCGCCCTTGATGCAGTTCTCGGCGCAGTCGCGCGAAGCCTTGTTGGAGCCGGCGTTGCCGGCGCCGCAGGAGGCGTCACTGATCCAGCCTTTGTACTCGGCGGCGGACATACCAAGCGCGAACGTCAGAGCAAGCAGGGTGTATTTCATTTTCGAGAGAACTCCTCGGCCATCATTCTCCCACGATTCGAGGCGCGCCGTGCAACCCGGCCCGCCGGTATGCAACTTGACACGCCAAAGCCTTCGCCCTATCCTAAATCTAGAGTGCAACTGAGTTTCAACAAGCTCCGCCGCAAGAAACTGGAATCGGTCCAGCCGACCAGTCTCGCCGATCTCCGCTGCGGCCAGCACGCGGTGCTTGGGGACCTCGACGTTGCCGACGATCTTCGCAGGCGCTTGATGGAGATGGGTTTCTTCCCCGGCAGCCGCATCGACGCGACCGGCTGCGCGCCGGGCGGCGATCCCCGCATCTATCGCGTCGACGGTTCCGAAATCGCACTCCGGGCCGAAACCGCCGCGCAGATCCGCATCCGTCCCCTCGCCGCCGCCGCGGACTAGCACCATGGCCGGGAACGACTCCTGCCATCCGGTGGCAACGGACTCCGTCGACGCTTCGATTCGCGCCGGCCAGCATTACGTCGCGTTGGTCGGTCCGCCCAACGCGGGTAAGACAACGCTCTTTAACCGCCTCACGGGACTGCGCCAGAAGGTTGCCAACTTTCCCGGAGTCACGGTCGAACACCACGTGGGCCGCGCTCGCACACAGCAAGGGCGCGAGGTGTTTGTCATCGATCTGCCTGGCGTCTACAGTCTCGACGCCCGTTCGGAGGACGAACGGGTCACCGCCGATGTCCTCACCGGCGCCAAGGCCGAATTGGGCCGCCCCGACTCGGTCGTGATCGTTCTTGATGCGACGAATTTGCATCGGCATCTGCTGCTGGCGGCTCCGGTTCTCGCGCTGGGCCTCCCGACGCTCGTCGTTTTAAACATGGCGGACGACCTTGCCGCGCGTGGCGGCAGCGTCGACACAGTTGCACTCGCCGCGCAACTTGGCGCGCCTGTCGCGCTCGTCAGTGCCGCCAAGGGCGACGGTATCGACAAGGTGATGCAGTTTCTCGAGGGCAGTCTCGCCCGTCCGCACTCCACCGCTAAGCGAGTCGAACTGCCGGTGCTGCAGGACCTCCCGGGCTGCCGCACCTGGGCCGGCCAAGTGGGCACGAAATCGGGCTACCGCGCTCCCGCGCCGCCGGTTTGGACGCGCCGCCTCGATGGCATTTTTCTTCACCCGTGGCTCGGCCCGCTCATTTTCGTCCTCGTCGTGGCGGCGGTTTTCGAGACCATTTTCTCGGGCGCGCAGCCGCTGATGGACGCCGTTGAAAAAATCATCGTGGCTTCCGGCAACTCGCTCGCGCCTTTGCTTCCCGAGGGGCTGTTGCGCGGCGCTCTCATCGACGGCGTTTGGAACGGCGTCGGTTCGGTGGTCGTGTTCCTGCCGCAAATCCTGTTGCTCTTCCTGTTCATCGGCGTACTCGAAGACTCGGGTTATCTCGCCCGGGCCGCGCTGATTGCGGACCGCACGATGTCCCGCGTTGGACTCCAAGGCAAAGCGTTCATCCCGCTTCTTTCGGCCTACGCCTGCGCCGTACCCGCTATCATGGCCACGCGGACGATCGAGAATACCCGGGACCGTATCGCAACCATTCTTATCGCACCCTTTATGACCTGCTCGGCGCGGCTGCCGGTTTATCTTCTGATCGTCGCCGCGTTTATCCCGGAAACCGCGCCTTTCCTCGGTCCGATCGGCGCGCGCACCGCAGCGCTGCTCGGCCTCTATATCATCGGGTTCCTGGCCGCCATTGTGACGGCGCAATTGCTCCGTTCGACGATACTCCGCCGCGAGCGCAGCACGTTCATTCTCGAACTGCCGCCTTACCGCATGCCCAGCCTCCGCTCGCTGGGCTTACGCCTCTGGGACCGCGCTCTGATCTTTCTCAAACGCGCCGGCACGGTGATTCTGGGCGTGTTGATGGTCCTGTGGTTCCTCGCCAATTTCCCGCGAACGAACGGTCAACCTCCCGACCCCGAGCATAGTTACGCGGGCCACATCGGTCATGCCGTGGAACCGGCGATCAAGCCCCTGGGCTTTAACTGGAAAGTGGGAGTCGGGATCGTGGCCTCCTTCGCGGCGCGCGAAGCGATCATTGGCACGCTGGGTACCTTATATGGAATCGAGAATGCCGACAAGGACTCCGACAAACTGCAGGAAGCCTTGCGCGCGGACCTAACACCGGCCGGCGCGGCCGCGCTTCTGGTTTTCTTCGCGTTCGCGATGCAGTGCTTCTCAACGACGGCCATCGTCCGGCGCGAAACCGGTGGCTGGTTCTGGCCGGCGGTGCAATTTTCGTACATGACGGCCTTTGCGTACTGTTCCGCTCTGGCCACACATGCCATAGTATCGGCGCGGCTTTAGGAGTAACGATCCCCCGGCAGAGCCGGGGGCCTTCGTTCGTGAGCCGCTCAAAGCGGCTGGTTGGGGTCGCTGGCGCGGCCCCGTGGTTTAGCACCACCTCAAAGGTGGCGCATCAGTAGTCCAGT
>VFZQ01000150.1 GCA_016871135.1 Acidobacteriota bacterium
GGGCATGATGCCGCTATACACCGCGACCTTGCCGCCCGGCAGACAGAATGCATTCACTTGCGGCGAGTCGATCAATTTGTAGTCCCAATGAAAACCAGGGTCTTCGGCAACCGCGCTGATCTTCCGGCCGACCTCACGAACCGCGTCGGCCTTGGCGCCGCTGGTGATGACCTGTTCGCGCCGCAAAATCTGCCGGTACGACTGCAGGCCGAGGGCCGACTCCTGTTCGCGGCTGATGTCGACGATCTGCTTTCGCCCCGTAATCGGCACGGTCTGCCGGTTCGAGAAATAGTAGTAGATCCCGTACAGCGCGAACAGGACGATCGGAACAAGTCGAAGCCGGCCGCTCATATCCTTATCGGTTGGTCATAAACCGGCCGATCATGCCGATTACATCGTCGACCGCCGAGCCGTCGCGATTGGAGTCGAGCAGCGGCGTCAACATCCCCATCAGCCCATCTGCGGACGCGGCCTGGGGCTGCGCTTGCGTCTGTTTACTGAGCCCGCCCATGACCATCGTCGCGACCAGCGGCAGCATCTGTTTCAGCACGTCCGCGCCAATACCCGTCTGCGCCGATGCGTTCGACGCGACTTACCTGCTGACCTCTTTCGAGCCCAGCAGATGGCCCAGAATCCCATTCCCATCGGCGGTTGTTTCTTCACTATTCATCAAGTCCGGGTTGTCGAGGTACTGGCTGTGGTTGCCACCCGTGAGCGCGCCGAGCAGTCCGTCGATGCCGCCGTCATTCGACACGTTGCGCTGAATGCCCGCGCCGAGCGCCGGAAGGAGCGCTTGCACGGCGGCCATCGTCTGATTCTCGTCGAGGCCGAATCGCTGCCCCATCTGGCCAACCGCGCCCTACCCGCCGGCGTTCATCAACAGCTCAAGTAAATTCAAAGTGGTTTCTCCTTGGGGTAGATGTTGATTTTACGACTTTTGTTTCAACGAATGTTAGGCGCCCGGCCATCCTTGGTTACAAAAATGAGACCCTCGCGGCGGTTGATACCGAATCGCAGAGAGTTCTGGAGTCTCAATCCGCTTGTGGCCCAGGATTCGCGACTCCAGTGCGTAGTCGAGAATGCCGCTTGTTAACAGAGTCCGTTCCACGGGATAGGACGCCCGGCCTGTTTCGAAGAGTTCTTCGATCTTTTTCACTAGACAGCCGAAGTGGTGATGTGGCCGTCCGTTTTGCAGATGCATCAGCGTGGTTAGAGGCCGCGATTGGCCTTCGATGTCGATTGCGATAGTGAAGTCTTGGACGAGTCCCGTCATCAAATACGCCGCGCCTTGGGTGCCGTCCGCGTAGTCGACGAGGAACACCGAGGGGCTCTTGACAAGGTCTTTCGGATTACCCGGCTTGCGTGTCTTGCTGCGCGAAAGCGCCGCGTCGAACAGCGAGTCTTTTCCCGCGAAGTCCCAGCAGGCCTGGCCTTCTAAACACTGCACAGCACGCACGCCGGTCTCGCCGCCCTTGCGGCGCTCGGTCATGCATTGCAGCGATTCGAGAACGTGAAAACCGTAGATGTCGAGGCCGCTATACGAAATCGCGACCGCATTGCGCTGCCGCGCACCGAGCGGTGCGTCGATCGCCGGAACCCGGAATGCAACGGGCACAGAACTGCCGGCCAGCATCGGAAACTTCAACTCGCGCGAAATTTCGACCATACGCCGGGCCTGACGGAAACTCCACGACAGATGTTTGTCGTTGAAGACAGGTACGGAGCGGCGCGATTGGCGGAACACGTCCGTGATTTTCAGGAACATTTCAAAACGCGGGTAGAGTTTTTGCTCCTTGTCGTTGCTGGGGTAGTCGCCGTGCTCGCCGATCAGGATCACGCCATCGACGTTCAATTTGCCCGTGCCGAGCGTCAGCGCTTCTTCGACGGTCCGGTAGATCGGCACGTTGAATTTGGCCGCACGTTCGCGGCTCATGTCGGTTTTCGGCACCTGCTCGGTGAACATCGAAACGATTTTTGAGCGCGGGTACGGCGGTTTGTCGTTCTGTTCGTAACCTTCGAGATACTTGCCGATCACGACGTCGGCGTGGGAGCCGGGACGGTATTCGGTGATTATCGCCGCGATCCGTTTCGGCGGCGCCGATTGCGCGACCAGCGCCACGGGCGCGGTGAGTAGCGTTCGACGCGGGATCATTTGCCGGCCGCCTTCATCGCCAAGCGGTGTTCGCGGCGCAGGCCTGCTGCGTTGTAGCGGCGCACTTCTTCTTCCGTTTCGGGAATGACCGGTTCGATCGGAACTCGATTTCCATCCTTGTCGATTGCGACGAACGTCAGATAAGCCGACGAGGTGTGCTTCACCCCGCGCGTGCGCAGATTTTCGACACTCACTTTCACGCCGACCTCCATGGATGTTCGGAACACGCGGTTCACCTGGGATCGCAGTATAACGAGATTTCCGATATGGATGGGGTGCAGAAACGTCATGTGATCGACCGATGCCGTCACCACCGGGCATCGCGCGTGGCGTACGGCCGCGAGGGCGCCGGCAAGATCGACCAGCGCCATGACTTTTCCGCCGAACAACGTGCCCAGCGTGTTCGCGTCGTTCGGCAGCGCGAACTCCGACATCTCCGAGCGGGATTCGCTGATCTGACGGCCTTTGGTTTCTTGACTCATTCCTTCTACGATAAATAGAGAATGCCCTCTCGCGCTGAAACCCTTCGCACCATGCTCGATCAAGACCCCAAGAATTCCTTCGTGCGCTACGCGCTAGCGATGGATCACGTCACCGGCGGAGACCTGGAGGGCGCGGTGGCCGAGTTCCGCATCCTGCTCGCCAATGATGCCAATTACTGCGCCGGTTACTTTCACGGCGGGCAGTCGCTTGAAAAGCTCGGCCGCATCGACGAAGCCGCTTCGCTGTATCGCGACGGAATCGACGCCACGCGCCGCACCGGAGACGCACATACGCGCTCGGAACTCGAAGCCGCGCTGAGCATGATTGCGTGATTGCGCCAGCCGAAGCTGCGCGTATCGCGCTCGCCGAATTTGGGCTGGGCGGAACAGCCACAAGGCTCGACGGCGAGTATGACGACAACTTCTTGCTTGAAACGCCAGAAGCCCAATATGTTCTGAAGATCATGCATACGGGTGCCGACGCCGCTGTCGTCGACATGCAGGCCGCGGCGTTGCGGCATCTGGCGAAAGTGCCGCGTGTCATCGGCGAGCCGCGGATTGTGGACGGCCGCATCGTATGGCTGCTTAGCTTCGTCGAAGGCCGCCTGTACGCACATGTGCGGCCTCATTCGGAGGCGTTGCTCGAAAGCTTGGGCGCGACGTTGGCTTCCTATGATACCGGCTTAAAGGACTTCGCGCATCCGGCTTCCCACCGCGCGCTGAAGTGGGATCTGGCGCGAGCGGAGTGGGCGCTGCAGCACGCCGATGAGCGTATGTGGCCAATACTTGAGCACTACGTTTCGCATTTGCAGCCGCGGCTTTCTGGCCTTCGCGCGCAGGTGATTCACAACGACGCCAATGACTACAACGTCGTCGTGGCTGATGGTGCTGTTACGGGGATTATCGACTTCGGAGACATGCTCCACGCGCCGCTGATCTGTGAAGTCGCCATCGCCGCGGCCTACGCGTTAATGGGTAATGAAGACGTGCTCGCAGCGCTACGAGCCCTCGTGCGCGGCTATCACCGCGTGCTTCCGCTTCTCGATGACGAACTTGCGCTACTGCTGCCGCTAATCCAAACCCGCCTTGCCGTGAGTGTCGTCAACAGCACGATTCGCTGCGCGGCCGAGCCGGACAACGAATACCTGCGTGTAAGTGAAGCGCCCGCCTGTGCGTTGCTCGAAAGGCTTCGTCTGGTTCACCCTCGCCTTGCGCTGTATCATCTGCGCTCCGCTTGCGGCTTGCGTGTCGTGCCTTCCGTTGCCCTGCCGCGCGCGGTAGCGCCTGTTATTGCCGGTGTCTCGACTGAGATCGTCGATCTCGCGCCGGGATCGGATTGCGAGATCGACCGAGTTACAGGCGGCATTGGCCGCTACGCCGAACCGCGGCTCGTTTATACATCCGGACTCTTCGCGCGTTCGTCAGCGCCCACCGCCGAGCGCCGTACGATTCATCTCGGCCTCGATCTCTTCGCGCCGGCGGGCACGCCTGTTATGGCGCCGCTCGACGGCGTTGTCCACGCCAAGGCTTTCAACGACGCGCCGCTCGACTATGGCCCGGTTGTCGTTCTCAAGCACGAAGGTTTCTTCACCCTTTACAGCCATCTGTCGGCGGAAACTCTCTCGTCGATCGAAGTCGGCGACACCGTAAAGGCCGGTCAGCCTTTCGCGAGTCTCGGCGCGAAGGAGATCAACGGCGGATGGACGCCGCACTTGCACATGCAGGTTCTGCTCGACGATCTCGATGACGCCTGCGATTTTCCCGGCGTAGCCTATCCGAGCGAGTTCGAAATTTTTCGAGAGCTGTCGCCGGACCCGAATCGGATTCTGCAGCTACCGGTCATCTCCGCGTTCGAAAACGGAAACATCGAAGATCTCACGCGGGAGCGCCGCGCCTCGATCGGTCCGAACCTCAGTGTCTCTTACGCAAAACCGATCGCCATGGCACGCGGCTGGATGCAGTATTTGTACGACACCGACGGCCAGCGCTATCTCGACTTCTATAACAACGTTCCGCATGTCGGCCACTGCCATCCGCATGTTGTTCGGGCGGTTCAGAAACAACTTGCCACGCTCAACACGAACACGCGTTACTTAAACGAAGCGCTTGCGCGCTACGCTCGCGCGTTGACAGCGAAAATGCCGGAGCCGCTGCGCGTCGTGTTCCTGACCGCTTCTGGCAGTGAGGCCAACGAACTCGCGATTCGTCTCGCGCGAACCTATACTGGCCGCCGGGACATCGCCGTTATGGCCTCCGGATATCACGGCCACACCAACACGATGATCGATGTGAGCGAGTACAAGTTCGCTGGGCCGGGCGGGGCGGGAAAACCGGACTGGGTGCGGCTTGTTCCCGTCGCCGATCCCTATCGCAATCTGGCCGGCTGCGTGTTTCCAGCCGATGCCGTGCGCGGCGCGGCTGCATTCCTTTGTGAGTCATTCCCGAGTGTCGGCGGGCAAATCGTGTTTCCCGAAGGCTACTTGCAAAGCGCCTACGCCGCGACGCGCGCGGTAGGCGGAGTCTGCATCGCCGATGAAGTGCAGACCGGCTTCGGCCGTTTGGGCTCGCATTTCTGGGGCTTCGACGCGCACGGTGCACTGCCCGATATTGTCGCGCTCGGAAAGCCGATCGGCAATGGATTTCCCATGGGCGCGGTGGTCACAACCCGTGCAATCGCTGATGCGTTCGCCAACGGCATGGAGTTCTTTTCCACATTCGGCGGCTCGAACGCGGCCTGCGCCGCGGGACTGGCGGTGCTTGAAGTAATCGAACGCGAGGGGCTGCAGGAACATGCGCGAGTGGTTGGCGACCGACTGCTCGCCGGGCTGCGTTCGCTCAACCACGAGCTTATCGGCGATGTCCGTGGCGCTGGGCTTTTCCTCGGTATTGAATTAGTCGAAGATCGCGAAACCAAGGCGCCCGCGGCGCGCGACGCTGCGCGGCTGGTCAACCGGTTTCGCGATCACGGTATCCTGCTTGGCACAGACGGCCCGCTACACAATGTCATCAAGCTGCGCGGCCCGCTGCCACTCACTTTCGATGACGCCGATTTCTTCGTCGAAGTCTTCGCCAAGCTATTGCGGGAGAACGCGTGAGTCGACAGCGAACTTTTTGTAGTCGCTGAGCGTGCCGCGCACCATCGTCCATTCGCGCCCCAACGAAAAGCGCACGTCGTATCCCTTTAATCCCTCGGCACCGTATTCGTATCGAAAAAAACTGCCCTTGCGCGCGGCGCTGTCATCGGCCACGATGCGGCACTCATACCGCCGCAGCGCGCCGCTGGCCGCATCAATCCAGTAAGTGCGTTCCTGATGGCGCCACTCGCTGTCGCGGCCCTTGGCGTCAATTCGAATGAGCGCGCCCTCGCGCGTCGACGGCGAGAGTTTGAACCCACCATCCAGGCCTTCAAATTTGCCGAAGCGAAACGACGCCGGCGTTTTCTCGCGCACCTCACTCAGGCGCTGCCACGCGCCACCTGCGCTCTTCCGCAGCTTCTCGCCGTGTTGCCACAACACTTCATAGCGCTCGGGCTTGCCGCCATTTACAATGACGGTTTCAATCGCCGCGACATCGTGCTCAAGGACATCAAGATCCCGAGCCTTCTCGAGCAACTCGAAGGCGAGAGGCGTCTCGGCGGCCAGCAGCACGCTAAGACTTAATGATCTGAGGAATCGGAACGCCGTAGACATCGGTGAGGCGCATATTACGGCCCTGATAGTGATAGGTCAACCGTGTGTGATCCATGCCGAGTAAATGCAGGAGTGTGGCGTGGAGATCGTGAACGTTGAGTACCTGCTGCTCGGCTTGATAGCCGAAGTCGTCGGACGCGCCAATGGCCTGACCGCCTTGAATCTTCGCTCCGGCCATCCAGATCGATTGCGTGCCCGGATTGTGATCGCGCCCGAGGCCACGCTGCGAGATCGGCATGCGTCCGAACTCACTGTGCCAGATCACGAGCGTGTCATCGAACAAGCCGCGCGCCTTCAGGTCGGTTAACAATCCCGCGATGGGCAAGTCGGTTTCGGCCGCGTGCGTCGTGTGATTCTCCTTCACATTTCCGTGAGCGTCCCACGTGTCGGTGTTCTGGTTGCCGAGACCGCCGTGATACATCTGGATGTATCGCACACCGCGTTCGGCGAGGCGCCGCGCGATCAAACACTGCCGGCCAAATGGCGAGGTGATGGGATTATCGAGGCCATACAGCTTCTTCGTCGCTTCTGATTCGCTGTCGACGTTTACGGCTTCCGGCGCGCAGCCCTGCATGCGGAATGCGAGTTCATACGCGCTGATGCGAGCCGACAACTCCGAGTTGCCTGGATTCTTCTTCAGATCCATCTCGTTTAACTCGTCGAGCATCTTCAAGCGCGCTTCCATCTGGTCCGGCGCGATTCCCTTTGGCGGCTTCAAATCGAAAATCGGATCGCCCGCGCTGCGGAAAATCGTGCCTTGGAACGCGGCGGGCATGTAGCCGGCGCTCCAATTCGACGGGCCTCCGAAGGGGCCGCCGCGTGCATCGTACACGACCACGTAAGCCGGTAGATTCTGATTCTCCGATCCAAGTCCGTACGCCACCCATGCGCCGACGCTCGGCCAGCCCATGCGGATAGAGCCTGAAGCAAGCTCATAACTCGCCATCACGTGGTCGTTCGATCGGCCTTTCAGTGAGCGAATCACGGCCAGTGAGTCGGCATGTTTGGCGACGTTGGGGAAGAGTTCTGAAATCGGCAAGCCGCCGTGGCCGTACCTTTGAAACTGAAACGGCGACGGCATCAGTGGGCCGGGATGGCCTTGCCGCACGACGATGTCGCCTTTTCCTTCCAGTGGCTGGCCCGCATACTTCTCCAGCGCAGGCTTGGGGTCGAACGTGTCCATCTGGCTGACGCCGCCGCTCATGAACAGCGAGATCACGCGCTTGGCGCGTGGCGCGAAATGCGTCGGCTTCGGCCGGTACGGCGAATTCACGGCATCGGTGCCGCCACACGCCGCGCCAAGCAGATTGTCCTGGTTGAGCAGCGACGCCAGCGCGATGCCACTAATGCCTTGCCCGGCTTCGAACAGGAAATTGCGGCGGTTGACGAATCCTTGAGGGAGCTTCATGGCGTTATCGCAGGTAGATAAATTCGTTGAGATTGAGCATGACGTGCGCCAGATCGCTCAGCGATCGCTCACGCAAGAACGCTACACCCTTTTCGAGTTCCGCGGCTTCCGGTTGCCGTGCGACCGCGAGTTGATAAAGCAGTTTCACGCGCGCCGCGGGATCGACACCGGCCTCGGTGGCGACACGATCGGCGAAACGCGCCGATTGCTTGATGACCCAATCGTTGTTCATCAATGTGAGTGCCTGCGTCGGCACCGTCGATACGTTACGGCGGCCGCAGGTGATGTTCTGATCCGGCATGTCGAACACTTCGAAGAAGGGAAGTGGAAGCCCGCGCTTGCGGTAGACGTAGACGGAACGGCGCCAAACTTCGGGGCCATCGGCCATCCTGCGCCAGATACCCTTTTCGGTCGATTCCAACACTTCCTGGGGCAGCTCGGGAAAGATCGCCGGGCCGAACATCTTCGCGTTCAACGTGCCCGCCGACGCCATAATCTGATCGCGCAGCACTTCGGCTTCCAGACGCTGCTGTTTGAACCGCCACCAGTAAATGTTGGCCGCGTCCTTCGCCAGGTTCTGATCGGTCGAGAACTCACTCGACATCTGATAGGCCTTCGACGTCATCATGAGCTTGTGCATCTGTTTCATGCTCCAGCCGCGGTCTTGAAACTCCACGGCCAGCCAATCGAGCAGTTCTGGATGTGTTGGCGGTTCGCCGGTCTTGCCGAAGTTATCGAGCGTGGTGACGATGCCCCGGCCGAAGTGATGATGCCAGATGCGGTTGATTGCAACGCGCGCCGTCGTCGGATGGCCGGGCGAAGTCAGCCACTGCGCGAGCGCGAGTCTGCGGCCGGAGGTCTTTCCCGAAGGACGCGGAAGCGCTGTCGGCGAATGACCGTCGTCGAGCGCCGCCACAAAGCCAGGCTGCGTCTCCGAACCCTTCGCATACATATCTCCGCCGTAGAGGAAGTGCGACGCGGGCACGCTGTATGGCCTCGTGCCGTCGGCCAGATAGCTGCCTTCGATGACTTCGCGTTTCAGGCCTTTTCCGGGCGCCGCTTCGTCGCCGGCGCCGTCTGGTGTGAAGCGATAGTCGCCGTCGGTGATGCCCATCGCGACGGGAATCGGTTTCGGCTTGTTTTTTTCAATCTCGCGAACTTGCGCTTCCAGGCGATCTTTCTTCGAACGATCCGCCACCGAGATCACGCGATCGATTTCAGCCGGCGTCACCGCCGTTGTGCGGATGATCTGGTTGGCCAGCAATACCTGCCCAGGCGTACGGTCTTTCTCCGGGGTGAATACGGCCTTCTGAATATTCTCGGGCCACTTGCGGTACTTGGCTTCGAGCAGCTTCTCGCGATAAGGCTGTTCGATGATCTTGATCTCATCGCGCAGAGGCTTCACCTGTTCGGCGTTCTGCTTCATCGCCGTCTCGTAGGCCTTCGCTTCCGGTTCGGGCACCAGCGGGTGATCGACTTCGACGTAGCCCCACAGCGTCGATTGCAGGCGATAGTAATCGGCTTGTCCGATGGGATCGAACTTGTGATTGTGACATCGCGCGCACTGCACCGTCAGGCCCATCACGCCGCGTCCAAGCGTCGCGATCATATCGTCGAGATACTCGTAACGGAACTGCGGGTTGTCCTTTTCGCGGAAGCCGACCTTTGCGTAGTTGCGCAAGAATGCGGTCGCGATCAAG
>VFZQ01000151.1 GCA_016871135.1 Acidobacteriota bacterium
AACCACGGGGCCGCGCCAGCGACCCCAACCAGCCGCTTTGAGCGGCTCACGAACGAAGGCCCCCGGCTCTGCCGGGGGATCGTTACTGAGCCCCGCCAAAGCGAGGTCCATACTCAGTCCATGACCGAACCGCAAACTCCCGAAGCATCAGTCCCGGAGGTCTCTGTTGAAACTCCACGAGCAGATTCGAAAGACGAGGTCCTTCGAAAGAAGCTCATTCTCGGCGGTGTCATGCTTACAGTCCTGATTGTTTGCACGTTCATCGCGAACGTGAAGTAAGGCTACTGGAGCTTTCCACGCCCGGTCACTTCGAACACCGTCTCGACTCGATCCCCGCGCACGCCGTAGATCCTCTCGTGTAGATTCACGGCCACACAAACGTGATTTGGCAGAATGCGCACGCGGTCCCCGACCTTTCGGGTGTGCGCGGCATGTTTCACGTAGCCGTGTTCCTCGTTCATTTTCTCGAACAACGCCTCGGGTGTATCGAGGAACACGCCGAATCCGTCGGCCGCCGCGCGGTCGCTCGAAAACGTTTTCGATCCGCCGTCGATTACAAACTGCCCCGGCACACTTGTTGATACTACCGTCGCCAGAATCGTCGCCGCGCAATCGGCCATTGTGCAGGCGCCTGAAATCACGGTATTCCGATCGTTGAAGATATACGTGCCCGGCCGCATCTCGTTCATGCCTTCGATCTGGTGCGAATGCCACATTGTCGGCGTCGATCCACCGCTGACGACCGGCAGCTCGAATCCCGCCCGCCGCGCTTCCGCGATCAGCCCGCTAATGAGTGCCGAAAGACGTGTGAGCCCGTCAGTGTCCGGACCTTTGATGTGTCCCGGGTAGAACGCCACCCCGCGCAGTTCGATCCCTTCGAGCCCCGCCAGTCCGCGAAGCAAGTCGACAAACAACTCCGGCTGCACGCCAACACGGTGTAGGCCCGCGTCGACCTCCGCCAGCACACCGATCTTCACGCCCGCGGCGAGCGCCGCTTCGGCGATCGGCCGCGCGGTTTCGACGCTATCGACCGACACCGTGACATTCGACTTAGCGGCCACGCCAGTTAACCGCGTCATCTTCGCCGCGCCAAACAGCGGATACGCGATCAGCAGATCCGGCGACTCCGATGCCAACATGACTTCCGCTTCCGATACCTTCGCCACCGTCAACCCAACCGCGCCGTTGGCGACTTGAAACTTTCCCAGTTCCGGGCTCTTGTGCGTCTTGGTGTGCGGCCGCAACCGCAGCGCGTGCTCGCGCGCGTAGGCGGCCATCTTTCGCACGTTCCGCTCCATCACGTTGAGATCGATCAGGAGCGCGGGCGTATCGAGATCGTTGATGTGCATTAAGGCTTATAGGATACGACGAACTTGCCGGCTGGGCCGCGGTACCAGAGCTCGAGATCCTTTTGCTTGTGCTTCCCGTCGAGAGAGAAGTACAGCAATCCCTTAACCGGCTTCAGCGTCTTGCCGAACGGAAGTTCTTTCTCACGAAGAGTCTTCAACACCGGGTTCTCTTTGTAATCTCCTGCCTCTTCGACTTTGTTTTCGACGACGACCTGCCGCGAGTTACCAAACCCGCCGCCGCCGTCGTTGATTTGCCTCGGCCGTCCACCCGTACCCGGCACTCCGCCGATAATCGGCCCGTTAGGATTCGGCTGCGACATCACGCCGCCGCCCGCGCCTCGCTGCGTCAGAAGCAGCGCGCCTTGGCCGGCCAGTTGGCTCGGGTGATAGGCGGGCGCTTTCTGCGCGTCTTTGTTTGAGAATAGCGTCCAGTCCTCGCGTTCGACGTCGAGCGCCTCACCGCCGCGCGGACTGATTGTAATCTCGACGACCGCCACCGACCCATCGAAGTCCGATCCGATCTTCTGTTTAACAGAGACTTTGTCGAAGTAGACCACCGACTCAATCGCGATCCGGTCGTTTTCGAACGTACCCGGCGGGCGCTTGACTTGCGCGATCGCGATTAACGAGCAGACCAGAATGAAGCGGCGCATGGCTCGATTATACGCTCAAGAAACATCGCGAGGCGTCGAAGAGTTCTTCATGGACGGGTTCCTCGAAACAGCGGCGCGGATCCTCGATGGAGCGAAGTCCGCGGTCCAGACCGGCCACTATGAGCCGGTCTGGACCGTTCTAACAGGCGGACTCTGCGGTATCCGCATGATCGCCGACACCGATTGGCCGCTGGAATCTCTCCGCCGAGAGAACAGCGCCGATTGCGCGTTCCGTGTCAGGGTGACGCATCGCCAGGTGTTGGTCGACGGCTTGTCTCGGACGAGCCGCTGTCACCTCGAATACGCGCGCTAGCCCAAAGCCCCTGCCGGGAATGATATATTCCCGCCATGCACCGCCTCGGTCTCGTTGTTGCAATTGCCGCGATCGCCTATGCCCAAACCGGCGTCGGCAAGATCCAAGGCACCGTTAAAGACATCACCGGCGCCGTCGCGCCAGGCGCAATCGTCACCGCCACACACACACGCACGGCGCGCGACTACAAAACAGTCACCAACGAAGTCGGCTTTTATATCGTCCCGGCAGCGCAGGTTGGTCCGTACTCCATCCGGATCGACATGCCCGGCATGGAGTCCTACAAGGGCGAATTCACACTGCTGTCCGGCGACACCGCCGTCATCGACGTCGCTCTCAAAGTCGGCTCCACCGCTACCGAAGTCACCGTCCAAGCCGATGCCGCTCCCCTCGTCACGACAACGTCGCCCACTCTAGCGTCAGTCACCGATCGCGCTCGCCTGGATCAACTTCCCATCTCCGGCCGCATGTTCCAGTCGCTAGTGACCCAGACTACGCCCGGCATGGATGGCGCTTCCGCCGCACCACGCCTCTGGGGTTTACGCTGGGGCGTCGAGTTCCTCCAGGACGGCGCCGTCATGTCCAACCGCGATACCGGTGAACTCTCCGGCCGCCCGCCCGGCATGGACACGATCGAAGAGTTTCGCGTCGAGACCAACGCTTCGTCGGCCAAGATGAATCGCCCCGGCACCGTCATTGTCACCACGCGCGGCGGCACCAATCAGTTTCACGGTTCGCTTCTCGAAGTCGCACGTAATAACAACCTCGGCTTCGGCGTTGCCCGGCGCCGCGAAGACCGCTGGACCCGCCCGCCCCATCTGGTTCGAAACGAATTCGGTGGTTCTGCCGGAGGCCCCATCGTGATTCCGAAAATCTACAACGGCAAGAACAAGACCTTCTTCTTCGGCTCCTACGAAGCGTTTCGTAGTTTGACGGCCACGACGCGCGCCGCCGCCGTTCCCACCGAAGCCATGCGTAATGGCGACTTCTCCGGCCTTGTCAACGCCGCTGGCCGCGCCACCACGATTTACGATCCCTGGTCCACCGCCGCCGACTGGAGCCGCGTGCCTTATGTCGGCAACCGCATCCCCGCCGCGCGCCAGAGTCCGCTCTCAAAGTATCTCTACTCGGTTACGCCCGCCGCCACCGATCCCGGCGTCAATCCGCTCATCGCGCAGAACTACTTCTATCAGGCTCCCAACAACCGCCTCGAATGGACGCTCACGCAGCGCTTCGATCACCGCCTCTCCGACAAAGATCAGATCTTCGGCCGTTACACCTACGGCGTTCGCGATACCTACGCCCAATCGGGCAACAACAACTCGCCGACCACCCTCGACTTTTCCGCCAACGGTACCTTCCGCCCCATCCGCGACCACTCCGGCGTGCTCTCCTGGACCCGAACCTTCTCGCCCACCTTCTTCAGTGAAATGCTTTTCAACGTCGGATCGGAAGACCTCAACTTCATCAACGTCGGCGACAACAAGAAGTACGCCGACCAACTCGGCCTTCCCAATCCCTTCGATGAATTCGGCTTCCCCAACGTCACCTCCACCGGCGTCGGAATGGAGTACATTACCGCCGCCAATCGTCGCAACTCCATCGTTCAGATCTACAACCTCGATCACAACCTGACGAAAATCAAGGGCCGCCACGAACTCCAGTTCGGCGGACGCTATCGTTTCGAAAAACTCAACATCCTCCCCGATCAACAACAAGTGCAAGGCGCGCATTCGTTGAACGGACAATTCACTGGACTCTACGATCCGACATCGGGCTCCACTTACAGCGCCGTGCCGTTCACCGGCCACGCCGCGGCCGATCTCTATCTCGGAACGATTAACTCCTACTCGGCGCAATTCGTCCGCAAGTGGTACCGTATGCATTCGCGCGAGTTTGCCCTATACCTGCAGGACAACCACAAGGTGAACTCGCGCCTTACACTCAACTACGGCCTGCGCTGGGAGATGTACACACCGATTCGCGAAGAGAGCAACTTCCTTACCGGTTTCGATCCCAAAACGAAATCCGTGGTGAACGGAACCGACTGGGAAACGATGTTCAAGATCGGCGCCACCACGCCTGCCATCGCCCGTGTTTTCCAAAATCTCGGCGTGCCTTTCATCTCCCCCGAGCAAGCCGGCCTTCCGAAAGATCTCATCAAGCTCAACAAGTGGGACTTCAATCCGCGCGGCGGCTTCGCGTACAAAATGACCGGCGGCGCCCGCCCGTTCGTCGTCCGTGGCGGCTACGGCATCTACGGCTACCCCATGCCGCTTCGCGCCTTCAACGCGCGCATGCGTCAGAACCCGCCGACCACGGCGCGCTTCACCTATCAGTTTTCCAACTCCGCCCAGACCCCAGATCGCCTACCCAACTACGGTCTCCGCGCCGCACCCTCTACCGTCGCCGGTGTCAACAGCCGCGATATTCTCGATCTCAACTCGCCCACCGGCATTGCACGCGGCGGTTTCCTGGTCAGCTACTTCAATCCCGAACAACCCACCTCCCGCGCTCACGAATGGAACCTGACCTTTGAGCGCGAGGTCCTCGAAAACACCGTCCTTCGCTTCGGCTACGTTGGCACGCACGGGGCGCGCCTCGATCAGTTCTACTCCTACAACCAAAGCCCCAACGACTACGTCTGGTTCACTCGCACCGGCCTGCCACGCCCCACCGGAACCTTCGCCGGCACGGCCACACGCGCTTTTGAAACCACAATGTACGGCGACATCGAAGAGTACCGCAAAACCGGTTGGTCCAACGCGCAGAACTTCCAAATCGAAATCCAACGCCGCTATTCCAAAGGCTACGGCTTCCAGTTCTTCTACGTGTTGACCAACGCGCTCAAAGCCTCAGGCAACGGTTGGTCCGACGACATCGTTCCTTCCGACAACGTCTTCCTTCCCGACTCCGTCCCGCAGGATCTCAACGCCCGCGCTCGCCTTCTCTTCTACCAGCGCGACTCCGAAATTCCGCAGCACCGCTTCAATTGGAACTTCATCGTCGACCTCCCCTTCGGCAAGGGCAAACGGTGGCTCTCCCGCACCGGCGCGATCGGCGACCGCATCGTCGGCGGCTGGCAACTGGCCGGCAACGGAACCGTATCCTCCACGTGGTGGGCGCTTCCCACGGGCAATTGGAACCTGCCGAATGCCGTCGAGATCTACGGCACGAAGTATCCGGTGCAGGACTGTCGCAGCGGCGTCTGCCGCGACGCGTATCTTTACTACAACGGCTACATTCCAGCCAATCGCATCAATAGCGTCGGCGCGAACGGCCGGCCCAACGGCGTGATGGGTGTGCCATCGAACTACAAGCCATCGCACCAGCCCATTATCCCGATGCCCGCCACGCCGATCCCCGGTGATCCCAACGCACCCTTCTACGACTCCAACACCGTATGGGTTCCCATGCGCGACGGATCGCTGCAGCGCACCACCTTGAACACCAATCAACACCCCTGGCGAAATCAGTGGCAGAGCGGACTCTTCAGTTGGGGGCAAAACGCATCCTTGTTCAAGGTCATCCCGATCAATGAACGCGTTTACTTCCGCCTCAACATCGATTACTTCAGCGTCTTCAACATGCCTGGTATTCCGAAGACGCCCGATCCCAACACCGGCCTGATCGACGCCAGTTTCTCAGGCAATGGATCGCGCGCGCTCCAATTCGGCTTGCGCCTGACTTGGTAAACATCGCGAGAACAATTTCTTTTTGTGATCGAACTTCCGCCCGAGTATCACACTCACGGTTGTAGGCCCATCCGGACCAACGAATCACAAAGGAAAAAATCATGTTCATCAATCAAATCGCAGTCGCCCTCTTCCTCACCGGAATCACCGCATGGGCGCAAGAAATCCCTTGGCAGGTTTCGATTCAGACCCCAGTCAGCTTCGACGCGGGTTCGTCCAAAATCTTCATCGATCTGCCGCAGCCTCCTACGGGGCGCATCCTCACCGTCGAGCAGGTCACCGTTATGATCGGCCCGCTCTGGAACCCCTACGCCAAAGTGCATCAATGTGAAGTCCAATCCGCCCGCCCGAATCTCGCGGCCGAGAATGTGGAACCAATGACTCGCGTCCTCCTGCCGTTTCCCGAATGGCTCTCGCCGGCTTCAAGCCGCACGAGAGCGATCGTTGCCTCTCCGGTTCGAATCCACGTTGAAAGCGGATCGGCTACTCTAAGAAGCCCGGTCTTCCGCCTCAGTTGCGACTCGGAATTCGTCACGAACGATCGCATGACCGTCTCCCTCGTCGGCTATACCAGGCCAAAGCCCTAGCCCCGACCAGCAATGGGCTTGGTAGTCTATTAAGCGGTATGAACACACTCTCCCGCCGCGGATTCCTCGCGATGTCCGGCGGCCTACTTACCGCCCAATCGCAAACCAAGCCCCACGTCTTGATGATCTGCGTCGACGACCTTAACGACTGGATCGGCTGTCTCGGCGGCAATCCCGATTCGGTTACGCCCAACTTCGACCGCCTCGCCAAACAGAGTGTGCTCTTTACCAACGCCCACTGCGCCGCGCCGTTGTGCAACCCGTCGCGCGCCGCGTTGATGACCGGCATCCATCCGGCCACGTCGGGTATTTATCAGAACAGTCAACCGTGGCGGAAATCGCCCGCACTCGCCAACGCGCGCACGCTCCCGCAACACTTCTCCGACAACGGCTATAAGTCTATCGGCGGTGGCAAGACGTACCACGACGCCTTCCCCGATCCCGACTCCTGGCACGAGTACTTTCCCTCGAAAACGAAGCAGAAACCGGTGGATCCCGTTCCCGCCAAACAGCCCGCCAACGGCATCGCCGGCACCGCCAACTTCGATTGGGGCCCGCTCGACAACACCGCCGAATCCAACATGGGCGATCACAAGGTCGTCGACTGGGCGATCGGAGAAATGAACAAGAACCACGGCAAGCCGCTATTCATCGCCGTCGGCCTCTATAAGCCGCATCTGCCTTGGCACGTACCGCAAAAGTACTTCGACATGTACCCGCTGTCGAAGATCACGCTGCCCAAAATCAACGGCGACGATCTGGACGATGTTCCTCCGATCGGCGTCAAGTTCGCCAAGCCCAAGGGCGATCACAAATCCGTCACCGATCACGGCCAGTGGAAACAGGCCGTGCAAGCCTACCTTGCCGCGATCCGCTACTGTGACACCGAACTCGGTCGCCTTCTTGACGCATTCGAAAAGAGCCCGCTCGCCAAGAACACCATCGTCTGCCTTTGGAGCGACCACGGTTGGCACCTTGGCGAAAAACTCCACTGGCGCAAATTTTCACTTTGGGAAGAAGCGACGCACAACGTGCTGATGATGAGAGCTCCCGGACTCACACAACCTGGCGGACGTTGCGATCGAACTGTTGGCTTGATCGACGTTTACCCAACGCTTGCCGACCTCGCCGGACTGCCCGCGAAGAGGGAATGGGAAGGGAAATCGCTGAAACCCCTGCTCGCCAATCCGAAGGCAAAATGGGACCACGCAACCGTCTGTACCTACGGCAAGGACAACCACGGCGTTCGCACCGAAGACTGGCGATACATCCGTTACAGTGATGGCACCGAGGAACTCTACGACCGCCGGAAGGATCCATTGGAATGGAAGAACCTGGCGAAGGATCCGCAGTACGGCAAGACGAAAACCGAACTCGCGCGCTGGCTGCCCAAAGTCAACGCGGTAGAGTCCGTGGTCCAACGCGGCGCCGCTGAGAACTGACCCATTGGTAGAATCTAAGTACCCCCAACCTCAAAGGAGAACATTCCGAATGCGTTTCTTTCTATCCGCCGCGGCCACGCTGCTGATGACTTCCGCCCTCGCCCAAGCCGGCGAAAAGGGCATGATGCACTGTTTTGCCTTCTCGGTCATCGAGTCGGCCACCGCCGACGACTGGGCCAAGTTTAAGGCCGCCACCGATCAATGGCCGAGCAAGTTCAGCGGTATCTCGAAGGTTTGGCATGGCAAACTTCGCGCTCCGTTGCCGATTCCCACGGTCGACCCCGAAGCCGGCAAGAAACTTCGTGCCGGTGAAAAAGACGTTGCCGCCAAGGCTAACCGTGTTGTTCGTCAGCACGGCGTCTGCATGCTAATGACCGGCCCCGACGCCCTCAAACAGTACACCGCGAATCCGTTCCATAAGGAATGGATGGCCGTTTACGAAAAGGTCCGCATCGCCGGCACCACGACCTACGACATCATCGGCGAGTAAGCGCACCGCAATCCGCGAAAGCCGCCCGGCCGGGCGGCTTTCGTCGTTTTGGTGGACAGGCGAATGTGCACTATGCTGATTGAGATGACCCGCCGCCAGTTTCTCGGTTCTCTTGCCGCCGCCGCGCAAACGCGGAAGCGCCCCAACGTCCTCTTCATCTCCGTCGACGACATGAACGATTGGGTCGGTTGCCTCTCGGGCGAGAACAACATTAAGACCCCAAACATCGACAAGCTGGCCGCCCGCGGCGCATTGTTCGCTAATGCACATTGTGCGTCGCCGCTTTGTAATCCCTCGCGCACCGCGCTGTTAACAGGCCTGCGGCCTTCGACGACGGGTATGTATAACAACGACCAGTTCTGGCGGCCGAATCTGCCGGATGCCGTCACGCTGCCGGTGCACTTCAAAGCTAACGGCTACACGGTTGCCGGCGCTGGAAAAGTCTTCCACCACACCGCCGGCAACAATCCTCCCGATCAGTGGGACGACTTTCAGTTGCAAGTATTCGACGACCCTTGGTATCGACGCGCCGACTGGTATCCATGGAACAAACGCGTTCCCGCGCCGAAGGGTCATCCGTTCAATGGCCTCGATAATTTTCAGGGCGAATTCGACTGGGGCGTCATCCCCGCCGAAGAGCGCGAGTATGGCGACCAGCGCGCGATCGACTACGGACTGAACTTCTTTGAAAAGCCGCACGACAAGCCGTTTTTTCTCGCCATCGGCTTGTGGCATCCGCATATTCCGATGTTCGCGCCGCAAAAATATTTCGACATGTATCCGCCCGAGAAGGTCAAGATACCGTACACGCCGTCGGGCGACTTGGATGATGTCCCGAAGCAGGGCCAAAACTTCGCGGCTGCCCGCCGCGAGGAAC
>VFZQ01000152.1 GCA_016871135.1 Acidobacteriota bacterium
GTGATATGAGCGGCTCGGCCCTCCCAAACACCTTTCGGCTGAGAATTTGACGAGGCTATTGCGTTCACTGATTGTTGCGGCCCGCTGGTTTGCTTCCCTCTCTTTCAAAGGCTTTCGACACTCCGCTTCGTACGGTCGGATCTCTCCTCCCGCCTGGAGTCTGCTACCGGGCCCTACGGCGCTTACCCGGACGGGACTTTCACCCGCGAGAACAACGCGTCTTTCAGGACGCACCATAGTTGTGATTCCACGGATGCGCCTCGTCGCGCGGCATCGACGGCAGTTCTTTGTCCGCGTAGTACGCCGCGTGGCGGTTGCGAATCGGCTCCTTCATAGCATTGCCCAGCCCGTATGGCCCGTTGTAGGCAAGAAAGAGAAAAAACGGATTCGCCTTGTTTTGTTTGATGAACCAGACGCCGTGGTCCGTCCACAAGTCGGTCAGATAACGCGGTTCTTGGCGGATTTTTCCGTCTTCGATCACCGGCTGATCGTAGAAGCCAAGCGAGTTGCCGTGCGGCATCGTGATCCAGTGGTCGAAGCCGTCCTGCGGTGTGAGATTCGCGCCGAGATGCCACTTGCCGCTCAGCGCCGTTCGGTAACCGTTCCGCTTCATGATTTTCGGCAACGTTTCGAACTCGGTCAGCGTGTAATAGGCGCGGGGCCCGACCTGTGCGCCATTCGCGGCGAGATATCGATGCACGCCATGCTGTGACGGCATCAGGCCGGTCAATAAACTCGCGCGCGTCGGCGAGCAGACGGCGTTGTTCGAAAACGCGCGCATGAACGTCACGCCCTCGGCCGCCAGGCGGTCGAGGGCCGGCGTCCGCACGTCGCGATTGCCATACGGCCCGATCGACCAAGCGCCGTGGTTGTCCGTCAATATGAGGACGAGGTTGAGCTTGCGCGTTTGCGCGGCGGCGACGAGCGAACCGCAGAAGGCGCGGCGGGTCAGCATGGACTCCATTATCGACTACAATCAACCCATGAACCGCCGCCAGTTTCTCGCCGCCTCTTCGCTCGCCATGCAGGGCCAAACCAAGCCCAAACGCGTCGGATTGATCGGCACGGGCTGGTACGGCAAGTCCGATCTGCTGCGCCTCATTCAAGTCGCGCCGGTGGAAGTCGTCTCGCTCTGCGACGTCGACAAGAACATGCTGAGCGCCGCCGCCGACATCGTCTCGCAGCGGCAAGCCTCGCACAAACGCCCTCGCCTGTTCGCCGACTATCGCGAGATGCTGCGCGAGAAGGATCTCGACATCTGCCTGATCGCCACGCCCGACCACTGGCATGCGCTCGCCGCCATCGAAGCCATCAAAGCCGGCTGCGATCTCTACTTGCAGAAGCCGATCTCGGTCGACATCGTCGAAGGCCAGGCCATCCTCGCCGCCGCGCGCAAATACAACCGCGTCGTGCAAGTCGGCACGCAGCGGCGCTCGACGCCGCATCTGATCGAGGCGAAAGAGAAGTTCCTCGACACCGGCGCGCTGGGCAAAATCGCCTATGTCGAAATCTACTGCTACTACCACATGCGCGCAAAGGACAACCCGCCCGACGGGACCGCACCCGCCCATCTCGACTACGAGATGTGGACCGGACCCGCTCCGATGCGGCCGTACAATCCGCTCGTTCACCCGCGCCGCTGGCGCGCGTTCATGGAGTACGGCAACGGCATCATGGGCGACATGTGTATTCACATGCTCGACATGGTGCGATGGATGATGGGCCTCGGGTGGCCGAAGTCGGTGTCGTCTACCGGCGGCATCCTGATCGACAAAGCGAGCAAGGCAAACATCACCGACACGCAATCGGCGACGTTCGATTTCGGCGATGTCAAGGTCATCTGGACACACCGCAGTTGGGGCACGGCGCCTGATCCGAAGTACCCGTGGGGCGCAACTATTTACGGGGAGAAAGGCACACTGAAAGCCGGAGTAATGGGTTACGACTTCATTCCGGTCGGCAAGGGCGAATCCATCCACAAGGACGTACAGTACGAACTCGATCAATACCCCGAAGACAAGACGGAGGCCGAACTTGAAAAGCACGTCGCGCCAGCGATTCGCGGACACATGCGCGATCTGCTCGGGGCCATCGAGAAGCGGTCGAAGCCCGTCGCCGACGTCGAGCAGGGTTTTATCTCAACCACAAGCTGCATCCTCGCGAATCTCTCGCAGCAACTGGGCGGACGCGCGCTTCGCTGGGATGCGGCGGCGGGAAAGATTACCGGCGACAGCGAGGCCAACAAGATGCTCGCGCGCCCGTATCGCAAACCGTGGGCACATCCCGATCCGAAGAACGTGTAGGGGTGCGATACACTAGTGGGTTCAATGGGCATTAGCCGGATCAGCCAGGCCTTGACGGCGCGCGAGATCCTTCAACTCGTCGAGAAGGATTTGAGGCGCGTCGAGGAGTGCATGCGTTTGGAGTCGATCGCTTCGGTCGACGCCATCACGGCGATCAACCGGCACATTCAAGATAGCGGCGGCAAGCGCCTCCGCCCAACGCTTGTACTGCTTTCGACGCAACTGTTCGGCCCGATGAACGATCTCGCCATTTCGATGGCCGCCGTCGTCGAGATGATTCACACCGCCACGCTGGTGCATGACGACGTCATCGATGCCGCCGAAACCCGCCGCGGCAAGCCCTCCACCAACGCGCTCTGGGGCAATCAGACATCGGTCCTTGCCGGTGACTGGCTCTACATGCAGGCGTTCCAAGCCGCGGTCCGCGCGCGCAACTTCCGTGTTCTGGATCTGCTGATCGGCCTCACGCAACTCATGGTTGAAGGCGAGTTGATCCAGCTCGAGCGCATCGGCAAAATCGAAATTACCGAGACCGATTACATGGAGCTGATCGACCGCAAAACCGCGAGCCTGTTCAGCACCTGCGCGCGGCTTGGCGCCATGGCCGGGGGCGCGTCCGAGATCGACGAAGGCAAGCTTGGCGAGTTCGCCTGGAACCTCGGCATCGCGTTCCAATTAGTCGACGACGTACTCGATTTCACTTCGCGGGAGAAGATTCTTGGCAAGCCGGTCGGCAACGATCTGCGCGAGGGCAAAGTGACGCTGCCGCTCGTTTACGCGCTGCAACAGGCGACGCCGCAAGAACGCGAAGCTGTTGCGACCGTGCTGCGCGAACGCGAATATCGCACCGTGCCGTTCTCGCAAATCACGGCGATCCTCAAGAAGTATCACGGCATCGAACGCGCTATGGAACGCGCCGAGAGCTTCACCGAACGCGCGCGCGCGATGATTCAGGAATTTCCCGAATCGGCTTATCAGCGCGCGATGTTGAGTGTGACCGACCTCGTCACCGCGCGGGATCACTGATGCTCTACGAGATCTCGCCGAAGGAGGTCGTCGCCAAGAAGGACGCCGGCGAAAAACTCTGCCTCGTCGACGTACGCGAACAGTTCGAGTGGGACATCTGCCACATCGAAGGCGCGAACCTCGTGCCGATGAACACGGTGCCGCAAGCGCTCCAGCAACTCGAGGCGCAGGCGGATGAAACGACGCTTGTCGTCTATTGCCACCACGGCGTGCGCAGTTTGAATGTGGTGCACTGGCTGCGCGCGCAAGGCGTGGAAAATTGCGTGAGCATGTCCGGCGGAATTGACCGTTGGAGTGTAGAGGTCGACTTTAACGTGCCGCGATATTAGCCAGCCCGCTAGCGTTTGACTCGGATCTCAAACTCGGTATCGGTGGCTGTTACAACACTCTGGTGCACAACGCGATTTCCATCCATTACGAGCAAGATATTCTCGCGAGCCTCTAAAGCGCCCACAGAAAATCGGCCCTTAGAGTCTACCTGCGCCTCAGAGCCTCCATTTCCTCGCAACGGAACAGCTTTGACCCATAGCCCGCTCAAATCGCCATCCGCACGAACGAAGCCGCCGATGCCGTAGAGCCGGTTCCGCGAGCACTCGGCGCCAAGTGTCAAGTGGACTCTCAAAGTTTCCCGCGCCCGTGCAATCGCGACATATTGCCAGCTTGAATGGAACCAAGGAGTCCGCACACGAACATAGTATTCGCCAAATGGCAAGCGATTCGCCGTCACAGCCAACGGCGTCTGGTGTCGGAGCGCATCGGCTCGAAAGAAGTCCAGTTCCGGAACACCGTTGATCGGTGCGCCCGCGACGTCGTACATCTTCACCTCCAGCGCTCCGAATTCTCGCGGCGGAAGCTCTAGCATTCGCCGCCGCAGAGTAAGCTGAAAATGATCGCCAGAGAGAGTCTTCGCATTGCCCCACCTCATGCGCTAGAATCCCACAAAGCGCAACGAACTACCATGCTCCGCCGCCAATTCCTCGCCTCCCTCTCCGCCCTCGCCCAGCAGGCCCCCCGCCGCCCCAACATCGTCTTCATCATGGCCGACGACATGGGTTACGCCGACCTCGGCTGTTACGGCCAAAAATACATCAAAACGCCCAACATCGACAAACTCGCCACCGAAGGCATGCGCTTCACCGACGCCTATGCCGGCTGCACCGTCTGCGCGCCCTCGCGCTCCGTGTTGATGACCGGCAAACACACCGGCCACACGTCGATCCGCTCCAACCCCGGCGCCGTGCCGCTGCTCGACGAAGACCTCACCGTCGCCGAAGTCTTGAAGCAAGCCGGCTACACCACGGGCTGCTACGGCAAGTGGGGCCTAGGCGATGTGGGCTCCAACGGCGCGCCCTGGAAACAAGGTTTCGACGACTTCTACGGCTTCCTCAGCCAAGTCCACGCGCACTACCAATACCCGAAGGTTCTCTTTCACAACGATAAGGAAGAGGCAATCGGCGACGCCTTCGCCAACGACAAAATCGCCGACCGCGCCGTCGCCTTCACGCGCGATGCCGTCAAGCGCGGTCAACCCTTCTTCCTCTACACGCCGTTTACGCTGCCGCATCTCGAACTGCTCGCGCCCGAAGACGGCATGAAGCCTTATGACGGCGTGCTCCCCGAGGACGGCCCCTACGATCAACGCCGAGGCCACTACGCTTTCCAGCCCAAACCGCGTGCCGCTTACGCCGCGATGGTTTCGCGCATCGACAAGTACGTCGGCATGATTGTGAACGAGATCAAGAGCCTCGGCGTCGACGACAACACGATCATCTTTGTCACTTCCGACAACGGCACCGCCACGCCGATCTGGAACGACAAGGGCTTCTTCAAGAGCGCCGGTCCTTTCCGCGGGTACAAAACGAACTTCTACGAAGGTGGCATTCGCACACCGATGATCGTGCGCTGGAAAGGCCGCATCAAGCCCGGCGTTGTGAGCGATCTGCCCTGGTACTTCGCCGACGTTCTTCCGACGTTTGCCGAACTCGCCGGCGTGGCCGCGCCGAAGGGCATCGACGGCATCAGCGTCGCTCCCACGCTTCTCGGCAAGGGCTCGCAGAAGAAGCACGAGTATCTGTATTGGGAACTGCCGCGCTACATCGCGGCTTCGGGAACCTTCGCCGATGCCCCGCCCCCGGCCGCCATCCGCATGGGTAAGTGGAAAGCCGTGCGCCCCACCGAGGGCGCACCGATCGAGCTCTACGATCTCTCCAAGGACATCGCCGAAACAACCGACGTCGCCGCCGCCAACCCCGCGGTGATGAAGAAGATCGAATCGATCGCGAAGGAAGCCCATCAAACCCCGCGCATGCAAAGAGACGCGCATTATCGCGACTGGTCCAAACACCCCTAAAACATTTCCACCCTCTTTTGTTATTGTGAAGGGTGACTATGCTCGCCGCCTTACTGGCCGGTCTCTTCGGCTTGCTGATCGGGAGTTTTCTGAACGCCTGCGTCTATCGACTGCCGCGCGACCTCTCGCTTTGGAACCCGCCGCGCAGCTTCTGCCCGAATTGCGAGAAGGGCATCGCCTGGTACGACAATCTGCCCGCCGTCAGCTATCTGCTGTTGCGGGGCAAGTGCCGCCAGTGCGCCTGGCCGATACCCTTCCGTTATTTTTTGCTTGAAATACTTTGCGGTATAATGTACTTTGTAATTGTATGGCTTTTCGGCGTCACCTGGCAGTCGGCGAAGTTGCTGGTCTTCACGGCCATCTGCCTGGAACTGATCTTCAGCGACTTCGAGGAACGGATCCTGCCCGACGAGTTCACCAAGGGCGGAACCGTTCTGGGCATACTCTTCGCATGGCTGGCGCCGGTACCGCTCGGCTTCTCGTCGCTTTTGGTGCCGACCGACTGGCCCGCGCCGGCGCGCGCGATGGTGGAATCGGCGATGGGCGCGGCCTTCGGCTACGGCGCGCTGTGGGCCATCAGTTGGCTCTACCGCAAAGTGCGGCACCGCGAAGGCATGGGCATGGGCGATCTCAAAATGGCGATGATGATCGGCGCGTTTCTGGGACTCATGCCGATGCTGCTGGCGATGATGGCCGGCTCGATACTCGGCACAGTCGTCGGACTGATCTACATTTTCGCCGCCAAGAAGGACGCCGGCGACTATGAACTTCCCATGGGCTCGTTTCTCGGCATCGCGGCGATTATCGTCGCCATCCTGGACATTTACCGCAAAGTGGGAAGCAGTGTTGTACACTGAGGAATTACGCCGATGAAAGCGCTTCTTGAGAGCCTGCGCCCGAGCGATCCGGACCTTGCTCTAGCGATGGCAATCGATTCGCGCCGGCTTCCCGCGCACATTGCCGTCATCATGGATGGCAACGGGAGATGGGCCAACCGGCGCATGCTGCCGCGTGTGGCGGGTCATCAAGCGGGTATTCAGCCCGTCCGCACCACGGTCGAGACTTGCGCGCAACTCGGCATCGAAGCGCTCACGCTCTACGCCTTCTCGGTCGAAAACTGGAAACGCCCGCGCGCCGAAGTCGACACGCTGTGGGTGCTTCTGCGCACCTACCTGCGCAAGGAACTGGCGACGCTCCAAAAGAACAACGTCAAGCTGCAAGCGATCGGCCGCATTGAATATCTGCCCGCGGTGGTGCGCGAGGAACTTGAGGCGACCGCGGCCGCCACCGCTTCCAACACGGGCCTCCAGCTGAACCTCGCCATCAACTATAGCGGCAAGGCCGAACTGGTCGACGCCGTCAATCAGATGATCGCCGAAGCCCGCGAGAGCGGCTCTCTGGAATCGCTCCGCGCCTCCGAAGACCTCATCGCGCGCAACCTCTACACCGCCGGTATGCCCGATCCCGATCTGCTCGTCCGCACCTCCGGCGAACTGCGCATTTCGAACTTCCTGCTTTGGCAAATCGCCTACGCCGAGATCTACGTCACCGACACTTACTGGCCAGATTTCAAACGTGCCGATCTCCTCGAAGCCATCCTCGACTACCAGAAACGCGATCGCCGCTTCGGTGGATTAAGCAGCGCCGCCGCCGAGCAACAGGCCGCCGACGAGGCCGTTCCGGCGCGATGAAGCGGGTCGTCACCTCGCTTCTTCTCATCCCGACAATTATCTGGATCGTCCTTTTCTCGCCGGACACGATCTTCACGGCGGCGACGTGCGTCTTCGCGGGCCTGTGCTGGTTCGAGTACGCCGGCATCGCCGCGCACTACGGCGCCCGTTTCCGCGCGGCGCAAGGCTGGATCCCCGGCTTCGCGTTCCTGCTGATTCAACGCGACGAAACGTTGCTGCTGATGATGATCGCGCTCGGCGTATTAATGCTCTCGATGCGCTGCTCGGATTTGAAAGACGCGTTTCCAACCGCGGGACTCTTCCTTGTCGGCATGCTCTACGTATTCGGCGCCTGGCGGTCGGCGATCGCGCTGCACACACGAAACGAGTACTGGCTGCTGTTCGCGCTGACGATCAACTGGATCGGCGACACCGCGGCTTTCTACGTCGGCCGCGCCATTGGCAAACACAAACTCGCCCCTCGCGTCAGCCCGGGCAAGAGTTGGGAAGGCGCAATCGCGAGCCTTACCGGCGCCGCGGTTTACGGCGTGTTCCTGTTGCGGTGGGCGATCCCCGCCGTCGAACTGCCGGTCGCTATTTCGATCGCCGTGGCCGGCAATGCCGCCGGACAGTTGGGCGATCTCGTCGAGTCAGCGCTCAAGCGGGGCGCCGGGGTGAAGGACTCCGGAACGCTTCTGCCCGGCCACGGGGGCTGGCTCGACCGGCTCGACTCGAGCCTCTTCTCCATGCCTGCCGTTCATCTGCTGATCTCCTTACTTGGTTTGCAGTAGGCAAAGCGGACTGATAGGATGCGAAGTAGATGAACATTCGATTCGGCGAATTCACGCTCGATGCCGCCGAACGCCGTTTGTGGTGTGGGGGAGAGGAAGTCGCACTCGCGCCGAAGGCGTTTGAGTTGCTCGGCTATCTCGCCAAGAACAAAGGCCGGGTCTGTACGCGCGAGGAGCTATTCTCGGCGCTCTGGCCGGAGACCTATGTCGACGATCACGCGCTGTCGGTCCAAATTGCCGATATCCGCCGGGCGTTGGGAGACACGCCGAAGGCGCCTCGATTCATCGAAACGCGGTCCCGACGCGGTTACTCCTTCATCGGACACATCTCGCAACCAGCGCAAGCCGGTTCGACGGAGCCCGATTGGCAGGCTCCCGAAACCCGCTACGCCGCCAGCGGCGACGTCAATATCGCCTATCAGGTTTTCGGCGACGGGCCGGTCGACCTGGTCTTCGTGATGGGTTGGGTTTCGCACCTCGAGTATTTCTGGCGCGAGCCGCGCTTCGCCACATTCCTCCGCCGCCTCGGCGAGTTTTCGCGCGTCATTCTCTTCGATAAACGCGGCACCGGGTTATCCGATCGCGTACCACTCAGCCAGTTGCCCACTCTGGAACAGCGCATGGACGATGTGCGCGCCGTCATGGAGGCGGCTAACTCGAGTCGCGCCGTGCTCTGCGGCGTCTCCGAGGGCGGCCCGCTCTGCACGCTGTTCGCGGCAACCTATCCCGAAAAGACGCAAGGCCTCGTCATGATCGGCAGCTACGCCCGCCGCCTTCGCGATGCCGATTATCCGTGGGGGCCAACGCGCGAAGAGCGCGACGCCTACTGCAAACACATCCGCGAGAACTGGGGCGGTCCGGTGGGAATCGAAGACCGCGCGCCGTCTCTGGCCGACGATCCCACGTTCCGCGACTGGTGGGCCACCTACCTTCGCATGGGGGCGAGCCCGGGCGCAGCCGAGGCCTTGACGCGGATGAACGCCGACATCGATGTGCGCGCCGTTCTACCCTCCGTGCGAACGCGCACCTTGGTGATCCACCGGCGCGACGACAAGACCCTTCTCGCGGAGGAAGGCAAGTACATGGCCTCCCGCATTCCTGGCGCACGATTTGTCGAGCTGGACGGCGCCGATCATCTTCCCTTCGTCGGCGATCAGGGCGAGATGATTGAAGAAATCGAAGGTTTTCTCGCCGCCACCGCTGGATTCGAAGAACCCGAACGCGCCCTCGCTACCGTGCTG
>VFZQ01000153.1 GCA_016871135.1 Acidobacteriota bacterium
GCGAATCGAAATCACGACGCACGCCTGCAGGGTTGCCCATATCCCAGTTTACACCGGACGCTTGAAAGTCGTCTCTATATTATGCGGGACTCAATAAAAGGAGTAACATCGCAACATGCGCACAGCAATATTCGTCCTCACGACAATCGCGCTCGCAGCCCAACCCCGCCCAACCGCCAACGGCGTCATCATGGACGCCGCCACCAATCAACCGATCGCCAACGCCACCGTCCTCGTCTACGCCGCCGGCGTCCGCTCCGGCTACAACCTCTTCTGCCCGACCTGCTATACCGACTGCGGCAAACGCGCCACCACCAACGAATCCGGTGAATTCACGATCGCCAACCTCAGCGCCGATCTCGTATTCGATCTCCTCGTCGTCCGCGACGGCTTTTCCTCAACCTGGATCAAGAAGGTCGATCCCCTCAGCAACACGAAGGCCCAGGCCAAACTCGCCAAACGCACTTCACCCGAAAATCCGAAACAGATTGTTCGCGGTAAAGTCGTCGACGCCCGCGGCGACGCCGTCCGAGACGCTCTCATCGCCCAACGCGGCATTATCTTCGATCAAGGCCGCAGCTTCGGCGATCGCGACTGGATCGACCTCGTCGCCGTCTCGAACAAAGACGGCGAGTTTGAAATGGCCTTCGGCAAGCCCGCGAAAGCGATGATCCTCCAAGTCGCCCCGCGCGGCATGGCTTCCAGCCTCGTCACCTTGACCACCGGCGCGGGACGCCAATCCATCACCGCCACCGACGGCGCCACCGTCCGCGGGCGCGTCGTCAACAACGGCAAGCCCCTCGCCAACATCGAACTCGGCCTCTCCACCCACAGCCGCATGAGCGGCACCGTTTTCGACGACATGCGCATCGGCACCAATGAAAGTGGCGAGTTCGCCATCACCAACGTCCCGGCCGGACGCATCTACGACCTCTTCCCGCGCATGACCGCGCTTGGCGAAAAAGGCCTCAGCGCCGAAGTGACTTATGTCGAAACAAAGGACGATGGCCAGGAGGTTCACATCGGCGACATTCAAACGCAACCCGCCTACACATTGAAAGGTCGCGTCGTTCTCTCCGACGGCGCCGCCATTCCCGCCAACATCCGCGTAAACCTGTTCCTGGACCGAATGCCCGATTCGCAAACTGTCATGCTCGGCCCAGACGGCGAATTCGAATTCAGAGGCCTCGCGCGCGGCGTCTACTCAGTCTCGCCAGCGGTCAAAGGCTACATCCCGCTCGATCCCGAAAAGCCGCTCGAATTCCTCATCGATCACGATCGTGCCGATGCCAACATCACGCTCAAACCCGGCTCACGGTTTTAGCAACTCCAAGTTGCGATAGTACACCTCGAGATTCTGGCGCGGATTCGCCTGCAGCGCCAATCGCCCCTCTTTGCGTCCCGCATCGTCGCGCAGCTCCGCCGTCTTCGTCCCATTGATGTGGACGACAACGCGCCCGCCGTGCGCATGAATCACCATCTCGTTCCACTCGCCGGCCTTGAAAAACTTCGTCTCCGCCAACGGCCCGGTGTGCTGAATCCACCCGCGCGCCTGCCGCCCCGGCTCCTGCAGTCCGCCCGCGTCGCGCGTCGGATCGACCTCAACCTCGAAGCCCATTCGATTCGCTTCCGTGCCATTGTCCGGATCGCCCATGCGGAAAAACACACCGCTGTTTCCCGACACGGTCTTGTACTCCAACCGCAGCGTGAAGTCTTTCCACGGCTGCTTCCAGATCAATAGCCCGCGCTTCTGCGACTCCGGCGTCTGTTTCCCCGCGATAACGCCATCGGCCACCGACCACTCCCCGCCGCCGTTCTTCTCAAAACCGCCGAGCGAAACACCATCGAACAATTTCTTCCAGGAATGTTTCCCGCGTTCTTCGATCCGAATGTTCCGCCATCGCACCTGCGCCGGCTTCTCGCCCTTGTAGGAATGCACCTGCAGCGCAATGAACCCGGTCTGATCGACGGCATCGACCAGATCCGCGCACGCCTCCCCATTGATCCACGTGCGAATACGATCGCCGATTGCCTCGACCCGATACTTGTTCCATTGCCCAGCCTTCAGCGCCTTAGTTGATGTGTGATGCAACCACCCCCGCCGAGCTTCATCATAAATCCCGCCCGAATCCCCCGACTTCTCATTCGCCACCTCCACTTGATATCCATAGACGCGCCCCGCCGGGAACCGGCCGACCGCCTCCGCGTAGCGATGCGACCGAATCTGCACGCCCGAGTTCAGCGCGTCATCGGCCCATACGTCGAACTCCAGCACGAAGTCGCCATACTCCTTCTCCGTGCACAAAAACGAGTTCGGACTCCCCACTGCCGTCGTGCCGACGATCGCGCCCTTCTCGACCACATACGTCGCCGTGCCATTACATTGCTTCCACCCCTTCAACGTTTTGCCGTCGAATAGCTGGGCGCCGTAGGCCGTTAGGGCCGTAAACAAGAGCAGTCTCATAACCGCGCATCGTATCATGGAACTTTACCCTCGCGATGTCCCTCCGCTTCTACAACACACTCACACAACAAGTCGACGACTTCGTTCCCGCCGATGGCAAAACCGTGCGCATGTACGTCTGCGGCCCCACCGTCTACAACTTCGCCCACATCGGCAATCTCCGCACGTTCACCTTCCAGGACATCCTCCGCCGCTGGATCCGCGCGCGTGGCTTCGAAACGCTCCACGTCATGAACATCACCGACGTCGACGACAAGATCATCCGTTCGGCGATGCAACAGAACGTCACGCTCGAAGCGGTCACGCGTCCATTCGAAACCGCCTTCCTCGAAGACATCGCCAGCCTCCGCATTCAGCGCCCCGAAAAGCTTGTCCGCGCCACTGAGCACATCCCCGAAATGGTCTCGCTCATCGAAGGCCTCGCCGCGAAAGGAATGACGTATGAGAGCGACGGTTCCATCTACTACCGCATCTCGAAGTTCCCCGACTACGGCAAGCTCTCGCACAACGACTTCGGCGGCATGATCGCCGGCGCCCGCGTCGACGTCGACGAATACGACAAGGAGAACGCCCGCGACTTCGTCCTCTGGAAACACAAGAAGGAAGGCGAACCAAGCTGGCCCACGTCGATCGGCGACGGCCGCCCCGGCTGGCACATCGAGTGCTCCGCCATGGCCATGAAGTACCTCGGTGAAACGCTCGACATCCACGCCGGCGGCATCGACCTCACCTTCCCGCACCACGAAAACGAAATCGCACAGTCCGAAGGCGTCACCGGCAAGCCGTTCGCGCGCTTCTGGATCCATGCGGAACACTTGGCCGTCGACGGCGGCAAGATGTCGAAATCGCTCGGCAACTTCTACACGCTGCGCGACCTCGTCGGAATGGGCCACACGCCCGAAGCCGTGCGCTACTTGCTCGCCGCGGTGCCCTACCGCAACAAGCTCAACTTCACCATGGACGGGCTCAAAGCCGCCGCGCTCTCCATCGAGCGCCTCCGCAACTTCGAACTCCGCCTCAAGACCGACCGCTTCGCCGAAGGCGTCAACGACGACATCGCCAAACGCGCCGCCGACGCATTCACGCAATTCGAGGCCGCCATGGACGACGACTTGAACACCGCCAACGCACTCGGCGCCGTCTTCGAATTCGTCCGCGAAACCAACACCATCATGGACGCCGGCGGCTTCAAAGCCGGCAACGTCGACGCGGCGATGAAACTCCTCGCCCGCATGGACGTCGTCTTCGACGTACTCAAGCCGACGCTCGCCGAGGACTCCCTCGCCGACAGCGCCGTCGATGAACTCGTCGCCGCCCGCAACGCCGCCAAGAAAACGCGCAACTTCGCCCTCGCCGACAGCCTCCGCGCCGAACTGCTCGACAAGGGCATCGTCCTCGAAGACACCAAGGAAGGCACGCGCTGGAAGCGCAAGTAAGCGATGAAGATCAACACCAAAGCGGTCCACGTTGGCGACCGCAAACCGCAAGGCCCCAACGTCGCCGTCCCCGTCACGACGCCCATCTACACCGCCTCCAGCTACGCGTACGAAAGCCTCGAAACCACCGACAAAGTCTTCGCCGGCGAAGTCGACGGCTACGCCTACGCCCGCTACGACAACCCCACCAATCACGCGCTCGATGAACTCTGCGCCGCGCTCGAAAACGGCCACGGCGCGCTCACCTGCGGCTCCGGCATGTCGGCGCTCGAAATGGCGATCAAGACCGCCCTCATCGACCGCCGAAAGAAAGTGGTCGCCGCGAACGCTCTCTACGGCGCGACGATCAACTTGCTGCTCAAGGTCCTCGAACCTTTCGGCGTCGAAACAACGTTCGTCGACATCTGCGACACCGAAAAGGTCGCCGCCGCTATCGCCGAGGAGCAACCCGGCGCCGTGCTCATGGAGACCGTGTCGAATCCCCTGCTCCGCGTCGGCGCGATCGACAAGATCGCCGCGCTCACGCGCCAGGCCAACGCCGCGCTCATCGTCGACAATACTTTTACCACGCCCGCTCTCGTCCGCCCGCTGGAACTCGGCGCGAACTTGGTCGTCCATTCCCTGACCAAATATCTCGCCGGCCACGGCGACGTCATGGGCGGCCTGATCGTCAGCGACGAACAACACTTTAACGCGCTGCGAACGCTGTCGAAGACTTACGGCCCCATCCTCGGGCCCTTCGAGGCGTACCTTACCATGCGCGGCATCAAGACCTTCCCGCTCCGCATGGAGCGCCAGTGCGCAAATGCCATCGCCGTCGCGAAATTCCTGCGAGCGCACTCGCACGTCGACCGCGTCTACTTCACCGACGACCCCGCCCACCCCGACGCCGCCACCATCGCGCGCCTCTTCCCGCAGGGCCAATACGGCGCCATGATCAGCTTCGACCTCAAAGGCGGCCGCGACGAAGCCTTCGCCTTCATGAACCGGCTGAAGCTCGTCGTCAAAGCGACCTCGCTTGGCGACGTTCACTCGATGATGCTCTATCCGCCCATCAGTTCACACCGCGATTTGAGCCCCAAGCAACGCGAACGCATGGGCATCAAGGACTCCCTCGTCCGCCTCAGCGTCGGCATTGAAGCGGTGGAAGATATCTGCGCCGATCTCGATCAGGCGCTCAGGGGCTAACGCAAAACGGCCGCCCCGGTAAGGGCGGCCGTTTTGCTTGTGTTGCGTTTTGCGTTAGAATTCAGCGCGCAAGCCCATCGTGATGGCGCGGGCGCCAACCTGAGGACCAGTCGCACGGCCGAAGTTGGGGTTACCCACAACGCCGTTCACACCGCCAAACCGCGAGCGGTTAAACAGGTTGAACGCGTTTGCCTGCCACGTCAGAACCACGGGGTTCTTTTCGTTGGCAAAAAGCGTCGTCCGCTTCATCAGCGTGACGTTTTCGAACGCAATCATGGGCTGCCGGAAATCGTCGTAGAACAACGCCGCGTTGCCGAGAGTGAACGGCGCCGCGGGGCTGAATGCACCGGCATTGAACCAGCGGACGTTCGGGTTGTTCGGATCCAGGTCGCCGTAACCGGTGCTGGTCCGAATCGGAAGCGCATTCCGGTTGGCCTTGGTGTAGTGCGAGAACAGCGTCGCGCCGAGCGGGTTGCCAGGAGTCGAAAGCTGAATCAGGTTGCCCGAGTAGTAGCGCTGCGCGCCGCTGATCGTCCAACCGCTAACCAGTGCGTTCGGAATGGTATGCATCGAGCTTACGTACTTCTTGCCCTTGCCGAACGGCATGTCGTACGTCCAGATGAAGTTCAGGACGTGGGGCTGATCGAACGGCAGGAACGACTTCATATCGTCACGATTGTATGCATCCTGCGCGCCGACGTTGAAGTGCTGGCTGAAGATCTGCCGGAAGTGGAGATTGGAAAGCGACTTCGACCAGGTGTAGGAGCCGAAAAGCTGCAAGTTTCCAAACCGCTTCTCAACCTTCGACTGCAAGGAATCGTACCAGGTACGGCCATCGCCCGAATTGCGGCTCAGCACGTCGAGGTACTGCGGGAACGGACGCAGCGACTGCGCCACCGAGCGGCCCATCGGGAAAGACGCGAACGGAGCGCGAATGCCCGCCGCTTGCGCCGCCGCCGAACTCAACGGCTGGGTCAGCAAACTGCCGCGCGAAAGCTCGCTGGCCGGCAACTGATTCAGCGTGATCGTCGAATTCAAACCGCTACCGCGATTGGCCACATAACCCACGTCGAAGAGGAAGCCCTTCACCTCGTGCTGGACGTTTACACTCCAGTTGTACACGCGGGGAGCGTTTCCAAACTTCGGCCCAAAATAGTCGATGTTCTGGAAGTTGGACAGCGTCGGGTCAAGCACCGGAGGCGGACGGAACGCCGGTGACACCGGAATACCGCGGTCCCAATTCAAGATCGGATCGACGCCGTTTCCTTGAAGCTGGTTGGTGAATGCAAAGCCTTGACGGCAGCCGCAGCCGCCGTTGCCGAGCGTCTGATAGAAGATTCCCCAGCCGCCCCGAATCACAGTCTTCGGTCCGACTTGATAGGCAAATCCGACACGCGGTCCAATATTTTTCATATCGGTCGGGAACGGACGCAGAACGCCCGCGCGGCCCGGTCCGGTGCCGTAGAACTCCAGCGCGCCGGCCGTGTTGTTTGCGCCCGGATTCGGCTTGGTCAAGTTGATTCCGGAGTAATTGCCCTGCTCGATGTGCCAGTTGACCGGCACGTCGTACCGGAATCCGAGGTTGAGCGTGAGCTTCTTCGATACGCGCCAATTGTCCTGGAAGTAGGTGGCGAAGTAACGATATCGAACCTCGTTCAACAAAATCGGCAGCACCGTGTTATCGGCTTCGTCGACCGCGCCGAGCAAAAGGCTGGCGAATTCGTGGCCGCTTCCCGCCGTGCTATTCGGCACCGCGGTCTGGGCGCGGTTGAAGAAGTAACGGCCATTCGAGCCGGCAAAGTCAAATCCGAAGGTCGTCAGGAATCGGTAGTCCCAGCCGAACTTGAACTCGTGCTTACCCTTCAACCAGGTGTAGCCCTGCGTGAACATGTAAGTGTCGTTGTCCTGGCCGCCGTTGGCGACCTTGCCGTCCTGAACGCCGTATGGCGACAGGCCCGCCGCCCCGCGGAACACGACGCGAGGCATTGCGTCCGCCGCGGCAGGCAGCCCCGGAATGCCGAGACGCGACGCCGCGCCGCGCTGCGCCGGATTGTCCCATCCCTGACGGGTCGCCGAAATGCCAATGGTCGTGTGCATCAACAGACTCGGCCGGATCGACCAGTCATGGTTGCCACGATAGTTGTACGGCTTCTGTGTGTTTGCCCCAAGGCCATTGCCGATCGGGCCGGCGAAGTTGGTCGTGTCGGCATTGCCGCCATTCTCTCGAGACACAAAGAACGCAACCCGGTTGCTCGGATTGAACGCGTGATCGAACTTCAAGCTCCAGATCTTCTGTTCCACCGTTTGAAGGTTGACGAAGTCATAGTTCTGCAACAACGTCGGCCGATTTGGATCCGGAATCAGCGGCAGAAGGTTTCGCGAAACCGAAGAAAACCGTGCCGCCGGAATCATATTACCGGGGAACGGCTGGCGAGTTGTGCCAGAGGTCGTCGCCGGATCGTAGATCAGCTGATTGCCCAACTGCGAAAAGTTCCCCTGCTTCATCTGCGCCGTCGGAACGGTGCTCACCGGAAAACCGATATTGGCCGGCAGTAGCCGCTGCGTGTAGGTGTAGTAGAAAAACGTTTTGTTGCGGCCGTCGTAGACCTTCGGGATGAATATCGGGCCACCGCCCGCGCCGCCGATTTCGTTCTGGCGCTCCTTCGGTCGGAAATTCTGCGCCGGATTCGGATTCGCGTTGCGCGCCCAGGCATTTGAATTCCAAATGTCGCGGCGCATGTTGAGAAATGCCGTGCCGTGCCACCAGTTTGAACCGCTCTTGGTCGCGTAGACTTCCACGCCACCGCCGAATCGGCCGTATTCAGAGGAGTACGCGCCCGTCACGAGTTTGAATTCGTTGAACATCTCCGCCGAAGGCATGTTGAACACCGTACCGCCGGATTCCGGAATGATCAGCGACGCACCGTCGATCTGCACTTCCTGCGCGCGGCCGCCCGAACCGGATATCGACATTTCCGCACCGGCGTTCACGCCCGGCATGTAGCTCAGGAACGCTCGCGGGTTGCGGATGCCGCCGGTAAACAGCGGAAGGTTCGTCATGAACTTCGGAGAAAAGTTGTGACCCTTTTCGCTTGTGGTGGTTTCCAGCAGCGGCGCATCGGCGGTGACTTCAACCACCTGTTGCACATCGCCCACTTCCAGACGAATGTCCATATCCACCCGCTGTGCGATGCGGACTTCGATGCCTTGGCGGCTGAGCTTCTTGAAGCCGGCCTTCTCCACGTTTACGGTGTAAGCGCCGATCGGCAGCGTCGGGAACACATACAATCCGCCGTCGGTCGTTGTCGCTTCAAGTTTCGCGCCGCTGGTGACGTTGGTCGCCACCACCTTCGCGCCAGGAACACTTGCGCCGTTCGCATCAGTAATCGTCCCGCCCAGCGACCCGGTCGCCGTCTGCGCAAAAGCAGCCAGACTCCCAGCAAGCACGATACTGACTAACGAGGTCAATCTCTTGTGTGTCATTTCACCTCTTTGAAATTCGGGATCCAACCCTATGAAAAATCATAGACTTGCATGCCCTTTGGTACTGATCTCAAGCGATTGTAAACCATTCTTTTCAGAAATGCTACAACGCCAAAATCTCATTGCTCCACCTCCCCGCGGTGCGCCGCGAGGAACTCCTCATCTATCGGCCGTCTCCCTCGAAAACCTTCGGTCAGTCCATGCCAAAATTCAATTGCCGCCTCCCCGAACTTCCAGCACAGCAGGACCTCCTCCCCTCTATATAAAGTAGGAAAATCGATCAACCCAACCTCCAGGTCCTTCACCTGTACCCCCATCTCCTCAATCGCCGCCATCTCTTGCTTCAAAATCGTCGCCGACGCCCCTCGCGACGCCACAATCTTGGTCACCTTCTCCCGATTCACCTGGGCCCCGCCCAACATTAAAATTCGCTTTTGAAACTCTCGGAACTCCTCATCAGCCCGCTGATACTCCCGATGCGCCAGCAGCGCGTCCCGCAACCGCCGCTCCACCCTTGGCAACAACTCCGTCGCCTGCTTCACCGTAAAGTAACGATTCATGAGTCCGCGAAAAGTATAACAGCATATTCTCATCGAACGATGAGCCTGAAGGACGGTAGCTGACTGGGCTCCTTTCTGTTTTGGCGTTGTGTTTGCCGTCGGGTGCTGTGGGGCCGAGGGGCGGCTGTCAAGGTTGCGCGAAGCGCACCCGAAGGGTTGCCTTGACAGGCGCCTCTCGGCCCCCACGCTGGAGAGTGCGGTTGCATGGGCTTTAGCGCATGCAACCCTGCCAAGC
>VFZQ01000154.1 GCA_016871135.1 Acidobacteriota bacterium
CGCGATCGTAGAACGCCAGCACGATAGCATCCTTCGACTGGAAGTAGTAATAGGCCAGGCCCGTCGCGACGCCCGCCTTCGCGGCAATCTCTCGCATACTCGTTTCGGCGTAACCGTTTTCACGGAACAACTCCAGCGCGGTCTCCAAAATCTTCTCGCGTGTCTCTTCACCCTTCATAGCGCACACTCCTGGACCGGCACGTTGCGCAGCCTCGCGGCGATGTCCTCGTCCGCCTTCAAGCCAAGCCATTGTGACAGCAAACCGCGGTTGGCCGATAGCGTGGCAAACGCCTGGCGCGCGAAAGGCAGTAGAGATGGCTTGCCGAGCTTGTAGGACAGATCACGAAATTCGTCGAGCGCCCATATCACCATCAGCCAAGCTGAATCGCCGCGCCACATCTCGCCGGTGTCGGCGGTGACGACCAAGTCGTCGACGCCTTCGGACTTCGGCACGCAGAGTACCGGCAGCAGCTGCCGCTGCCCGGCGAGCCACCGCACCATCGACGTGCAGAGGCCGCAACGCGTGTCGTAGTAGACGTTTAGCCGGGTCATCGCGGCTGCACCTGCGGGTGGAGATAACCACTGGGCGGAATCGGCGGCGGCGCGTCGGGCCGGCGGTCCAACGCGCGGCGGCGCATGCGGCTGAAGATGAAGATGTTGAGGAAGTGCATGATGCCGAGCACGATCAAGACCGTGCCGATCTTATCGCTCAGCAATTCCATTAAGACCCGTCCGGTATTAACCTCCTGGTAGGTACGCAACGTGGCGACGATCCAGCCAACATTAATCAGATAGAATCCGACGACGAGGAGATGATTGACAGAATCGGCCAGCGCCTCGTTGCCGTGAAAGGCGTCGATTAGAAACGTGCGGCCGTTTTTGTGTAGCGTGCGCGCTACCCAGACTGTAACCGCGATTGAGAGCGCGAGATAGAGCAGATAGGTGTGAACGATGAACATGAGCTTGTCCTCTTTCTTGAACATGTTCAACTTGAACGTGTTCAATTCCAGAGTACGCTTGGTTCGATTCGCTGTCAAGAAGTTTTTGAACGCGTTCAAAACGCGTGCAGAGTGTTGCGTGTGCGGATCAAAACCATGCCTCCCACCAACGCGGGAGTAGCCAGAATCGGGTCGTCGAGATTAGTCGTGTACAGCAGTTCCTGTTCCGGGCCGGCTTTCAGGACGACGGCCTGCCCGGTGTTGCTGACGATGTAGATCTTCCCATCACCCGCTACCGGAGAGGCGTAGTATTGATCGGCCTCGCCGCGCACGCGCGCTTGCTTGTGCAGTTTTCCGGTGGCCGCGTCTAGCGTTGTCAAGACGCCGCCCTCGTTCAACATATACAGCACGCCGCGATAGACCAGAGGCGAGGGCAGTTGCGGAATCGATCGCAGAAATCGCCACTTCAGGCCGCCGCCGATTTCATACGCGAGCAGCGCGTTTTCGGCTTGCATCGTGCGGCGATACTGCTCCCATTCTGCTGGGGTCATCACGCCATCACCGTTGAGGTCGATATAGGCGAAGTTGCGTTTTGCGTGGGGCTCCGTCGCTTCGTCCTTCGTGATCCTGCCGTCTTTGTTCGTGTCGAACTCGGTAAACGCGCCGATCTTGATCAGTTTGCCGGCGTCGTTTTCAGGGGTGTTGAAGCCGTGGATGTAGATCATGTTGCCGGCGATGACGGGCACCGATTTCATCTCACTCGGCAGTCCTTCCACCGACCATGCCACTTTGCCCGTGCGCGCGTCGTAGGCCTCCATGATGAAGCTGGCAGGCGCGATGACCCAGTTATTGTGAACAATCGGCGTCGAGTGTCCGCTCAGCGCCTCGCGCCTCGGTGTGCGCCAAAGTTGCTCGCCATTCGACAGCGCGTAGGCGGCGGCGAAGGAGTCCTTGCTCTGGTCGCAGATGAGAACGACGCGATCGCCAACGATGACGGGCGACGCGCCCATGCCATAAATATTGGTGAACGGACCCATCGGTACGCGCCACTTTTCCTGGCCGCGCATGTCGTAGGCAATCAATCCGAAGTCGGTGAAAAACGAAATGACGTGAGTGCCATCGACAGCGACCGATGCCGCCGCAGGATGGTTCAGCTTGTGCAGCGTTTCCTTGCGAGGCCGGTCCACGCCGCTGCGCCAGACGATCTTTCCGTTCGCGCGATCAAGCGCCATCGTCAGCAGCTTTTCGTCCTCAAACGCTGTCAGATAGATTCGTTCGCCGAACGTGACGGGCGAGGAAAGTCCTGGCGGAAGATTGACGCGCCAAAGGGGCTTGTCGAGTTTCGCCGGCAGCGGATGAGCGTCGTTGACTCCGCTCCCGTTTGGCCCTCGAAACCGCGCCCAATCCTCGGCATGAAGAATCATCGCGGCTATCAAAAACGCTCTCATACCCGTTCCTCGTCGAATTTCGCATAGGCAGTGATGCCGAGCGCGGTTGCGCAGACAATCGCGACGCCCATCATCCAAATCAGTAGTCCATCGAAGCCGATCGTGTTGCGTGTTGCGCCCGCCAGGTAGATCGTAAAGGTGGACGAGATGCCACCGGTCATATTGAGTACGCCGCCGGACAGCCCGCGATTGTCTTCGCCGATGACGTCGTAGGCAGCGGCGAAAGCGTTCGCGGCAAGCAAGCCGGCGAAGAGGCCGAAAATCGCCGAGAAGATACGCGCGGAATCAAGCGTTGCCGATGCAAACGTCAGATAGGCAAACGGCGCGGAGAACATCACGCCGGCCGCGGCGACATGCAGCCGTGCCGCGCGCCACCGCTTGCGTAGATAGTCGGCGAGCGCGCCGCCGCCGAGAATGCCGGCGATCGTCGCGACTTGCACGAACAGCGTCGCGTTCCAGCCGCTATCGGTCATCGACATTTTGAAGCGCTCTTGCAGGAACGTCGGGAACCACGCGAAAAAGATCCACTGAATCGCGCAGAAGGCCGAGAACGCGCCGCAAAGCGCGAGGTAGCATTTCGATTTCACGAGCGCCGCGAAATTTCCTTTCCGTTTCATCGACGTGCCCGAACTCGATCCGCGCACGCCGAGCCACAGCACAACGCTGTATACGACGCCCGCGCCGCACGCATAGTAGAAGGCCTGCCGCCAGCCGATGTTGTCGGACGCCCAACCGCCGAACCATCCTCCGGCCACAACGCCGCACAACTGCGCGGACTGATGAATGCCGAGCGCGCGGGAGCGAAGCGCCTCCGGATAGTGTGCGGCGATGACGGCGAGTGCTGTCGGATAGTAAAGGGCCTCGGTGATCCCCATAATCGCCCGCCACGCGAGAAATTCGTTCTCCGATGTGGCCATCCCACAACCGAACGTGGCGAGGCTCCATAAAACAAGGCTCGACACAAGCAACACGTCGCGCCGCATCGTGTCGGCCATGCGGCCGGCAACGGGCATCGACAGGGTATAGACCCACTGGAACACGCTGCCGATCAGGCCGAGCTTTGCGCCCACGAAGCCTAGATCGGACTGGAGCGCCGGAAACATCGAGTAGACCATCTGGCGGTCCACGTAGTTCAGCGCGAAGGCGACCCAGAGATAAGCGACGAGTGGCATTAGGGCAGTTGCGGCTTCACGCGCGCGAACTCCTCAAGTGCGGCGAGATCGATATCGAGTCCAAGCCCCGGTTTATCGGGGATTTCCAGCATGCCGTCGCGGTCGAGCCGCCACCCGCCTTTGGCCAGGTCATCGATGAACGGAGATCCGGTCAAGTATTCGATCAGGTCCGTGTCCGGGAACGCGCTCGCAATCTGCAGGTCCGACGCCAGGCCGACGCACGTGTTCCAGCCATGCGGAATGAACTTCACACCGCACGCCTTTGCCATCCATGCGATCTTGCGCTGTTCGCTCAAGCCTCCGCACTTTGTCACGTCCGGCTGCACAATGTCGAACGCGCCCTGCTGTAGCCAGGGATCGAAGGCCTGCCGGCGCGTGAGTACTTCGCCGCCAGCGATCGGCACGCGAGACAGCCGTCGCAGCGCCTTAAAATCGTCGAGCGCGTCGGGATGCAAGGCCTCCTCGAACCAGTCGACATCGTACGCTGCGAGCATGTCGCTGGTGCGCAACGCCCATTTGTAGTCGCCATGCCAGTGCGCGTCCGAGCCGCCGGCATCGACCATCAACATGGCGTCGTTGCCGATGGCCAACCGCGCGGCGCTGACGATTGCTTCATCGGTCTTTGCATCGCGGCGGCCGAACGGACCCCATCCGATTTTGAATGCGCGAAATCCTTGCGCGACGACGGGCAGCAGCTCATCGGCCATTCGTTCGGGCTCGCGCATCAGCAGCGACGCATACGGCTTCACACGGGTGCGATATCGTCCGCCGAGCAGCCGCCCGACCGGCTGATTGCTAGCCTTGCCCAGCAGGTCCCACAGTGCTATATCGATTCCCGATATAGTGTGTGTGACGCTGCCGCCGCGTCCTTGCCAGAACGTGTTCTGATGCAGCTTCTCGCTGACGCGCTCGGGCTCGATGGCGGACTCGTTTTGATAGAGCGGGCGCAGCAATTCGAGGCTTGCCTTTACAAGGCTTTCGGAGGTGAAGACGGATCCCCAGCCGATCGCGCCGGTATCGGTGCCGACGGCGATGATGGTGTGGACGCAGTCCTCGGGCTGTAGTTCGTTGGACCAGCCTCCTTCGGGTGTTTTGCCCTTGAGGCCGTAGGCTTGAATGTCTCGGATGATCATGCGTTTGCGCGGAAGACCTTTGCTGTTGGAGTGTAATCGAAATTGTCGTCGAGCGGATAGAGAGGCCGGCGCGCGACGATGTGACCGAGGCCTTTTACATTGGCGCTGGTTGCGCCGGGCGCGTCGATATTGAGAACCATCTCCGCGCCGTCGTTGAAGAATCGTGGTTGGCACAGCGGCGATTTCACCACTGTCATATCAAATGTCGCAGGGTCTTGCCCAACGGAGAGGAACAGTGATCGATCGTACAAGCTCACCGGCCGCGATGTGACGACTACTGTGAACGGTCCGCTTTGCAGTACCGCCGTCGGCCCGCCGTACCAAGCCTCGCCGTGTGATTCGCTACGCATCTCGCCGTCGGAGAGTACGCGCACTTTGGCGTGCAGCGGCAGCGGAGTGAATCGCCGTGGGTCAAGCGTGCCGCCGACTGTAATGTCGATCTCCGCGCCGATGCCCGCACGAAATGCGGCGTCGACGGCGGGTTTGTCGACGACTGGCGTCAATAACGTTCGCGTCGACCCGGCTTCGACAAACGCGCGGAGAATCGCGTTCGAATCGCCGGACGCGCCGGAACTGGTGGCGTCGGCGGCGTCGACCAGCACGATGCGGCCGTTCGCGTTCATTGCCAGGCGCGTGGTCTCGGCGAGTGAAAGGAGCGGCTGTTGAATCTCGCGGCGCATCGGCCAAAACTGATTGGCGATGTCGACGGCGAGCGCCTGCGCTTGCGCCGCGGACCGGTCGGCGGTCAGAAAAACGTTGGAGCAGAGATCGACAACATCGGTGAACGGATTGCCGATGAAGATGCCGCCGGAAAGCCCCTCGCCATTCTCGAACGCGATCGCGCGATCGAGCGGGCCTTTGATCAGGCCTGCCGAAGTAATGCAGTTCGAGCCGCGCACCAACGCGGGAATCGGCACGCGCACATGCACGGGCTTGGTCGCGCCGTCCAGATAGCGAAGCAGCAAAAGCGCGGCGCGCTGGCCGGTCTGGTAGAAATCGACGTGTGGATTGGTGTGGAATACGGTGAGTACCGTCGAGTGCTCCAGTATCTTGTCCGTCAGGATGCCGTGCAAGTCGAGTGAAACGGCGATCGGCATCGCCGGGCCGACGATTTTACGCGTCTCTTCGAGCAGATAACCTTCGCAGTCTTCGATGTCCTCCGACGCCAATGCACCATGCAGCGCGAAGTAGAGCGCGTTGACGGAGGCGTGATGCGCTCGCACTGGCGCGAGAAACTCGTCCGCGATACGACGAAAGCCTTCGCGCGAAAGCGTTCCCGCGCTGGTAATGCCCTTGGCGCTGAAGCCGCCGATCAGTTCGATACCGCCGCGTTCTTCGAAAACCTGTATCGCGCCGCCAGGCTCGCTGCGCACGGGCCGATGGTAGCTAATTACATCGGTGCCGTGATGGACGAGGAAGTCGTGGTAGGTCGACGGAACCGGATTGAAGGAGGAGATTTCCTGCTTGCACTCGTTGATGAGGATACGCATCGAAATCTGATTCTACAGGACTCGGCGCGCACCTTCCATTCGGTCGCCGCTGCAACATAACGAAGTATTCGATGACAAACCCGTGACCAACTCGCTTTTTCCCCAACGCATTGTAGGTTCAATGCAATTTCAGGGTCAGCGGCAAATTTGAGATCGCCAAGCTATAATGCTAAGACCGTTACAGTTGTTGCGAAACAGCGCCGCCTGCCATCGCGGAGCATTGATCCAGGGGAATCCATGACCGTTCCGATAGCAAGCTCTGTGTCCACACAACCGCCTCCGTGGTGGAACGCCGCGTTCGACTCGAGCGGGCGCATCGCCGTACTCGTCGATCTGGAAGCTCGCGCAATCGCGGCGGCCGTCCAAGCCGGGGCGGCCCAAGTGTACGCCTGCTTTGAAACGCTCGAGGCCGCGGGCGCCGCCTACGACGAGCTTCGCTCGTCGGGGATCGCCCCCAACGTGCTGTTTTTTGTCGGCAGCGCATACGCCTACTCGAGGTTGATAGGGTTAACCGCGGGACTGGTGCTCGTGGCCGATCCCGCCGCACTAACGGCGCTCTGGGACAACATCGCCGCTGGCGCGGTAGTCGGCGCTCCCAGCGGGATACCGGCCGCCGGCCGATGGGAATCGGAAGGTTTCGTTGAGCGAATCGCTGGCAACGCCATGCGTGCAACAGGCAAGTTTCAGAGATCGACGCCTGCGCCTCCGGATTCGGTTTTCGTTTCCGTGCGCGCGAACCTCCTTAACGCGTACTTCAACGCGTCCGGCGACTCGCCCGTATCGATCACCCGGCCGCTGCGCGAATGGCGGCAGTCTTCGCTCGATCGTCGCGAATGGCCGTACCTGACGACGAACTGCACGCCTCTGCCTAACGTGCTTCCCGGCGGTTCGCAATGGCCGCTTATTTCGATCGTAACGCCGTCGTTCAACCAAGGCTGCTACATCGAAGAGACGATTCTCTCGGTCGCCAATCAGCGGTATCCGCGCATCGAGCACATTGTCATGGATGGCGGCTCCACCGATTCGACGCGCGACGTTCTCGCACGCAACAAACATCAATTGGCCGCGGCGGTTTCCGAAAAAGACCGCGGCCAGAGTCACGCTATCAACAAGGGCATGGCGCTAGCGACCGGGGAAATCCTGACGTGGCTGAACAGCGACGACATGCTCGCGCCCGACGCGCTGTCCGGCATCGCGCTCGCCTTTCACCTCAACAAGCCCGACCTCGTCGCCGGCATCGTCCGCTTGCGAAGCGAAGACAAAACGACGGGGTTTCATCTCACTTCTTGCGATCCCGGTCCGCTTCCGCTCGACGACCTTCTCGATCTCGACGGCGGCTGGAACGCCGGGCAGTTCTTTTATCAACCCGAAGTGATGTTCACGCGCGATATCTTTGAACGCGCCGGTGGCAGGGTGCGCGAGGATCTCTACTACAGCATGGACTACGATCTCTGGGTCCGCATGGCCGAGGCCAGTGCCCGCGTCCATGTCATCGGCCGCGAGGTCGCCTGGTTCCGCCTGCACGAAAACCAAAAGACCAACGTCGAGGCCAAATTCAAGGCTGAGCTTTCCAAGTACGTCGACGACTACCGGGCCGCAAGGAACTACCAGTCGCGCGCGCCTCGCCGAGCGCCCGTGCGATCTCAGCTTCGAGTCACGCTGGTCAACGATCACGGCTTTCACTACGGTGCGGGCATCGCGCATCGCCGCATGGGAGAAACGCTCGCTCTTGCGGGCCACGAAGTCACGGCGTTAAAGTTACGATCCACACCGCCCGACATGATTACCCGCGGCGGTTGTGATCGCTCCGGCGCCGATCTCGCCGCCGCCGTTGCTACCACGAATCCCGATGTCGTTATCCTAGGCAACGTCCATTCCGCCAACATTGATCCGCTTCAACTTACACCGCTAGTCACCCAGTCGCCTACGCTTGCCGTCCTACACGACTTTTGGTGGGTCACCGGCCGTTGCGCGTACCCGAACCCTTGCGAAAGATACCTGGAAGGTTGTGACGACACGTGCCCGACCGCGGAAGAGTATCCTTGGACCGATCTCGACAAGATCGCTCCGGCCTGGGCGCAGAAGCGTCGTCTGCTCTCCCTTCCCGATGGCCTCGGACTGCTCGGCAACTCCGCCTGGACCTGCCAGACTGCCCGTGGCGCCGGCATCGATGGCCTTCGGGCCGAACAGTTCCGGCTTAGCTTTCCGCTCCATACCTTTCAGCCCCGCGATCGCCGCACCTGTCGCGCGGTGCTCGGGCTTCCCGAAGACAACTTTATCGTGATGGTTTCGGGAGATCTCTATGATCGCCGCAAGAAAACGCAACTCGTGCTCGACGCGCTAAGCACGCTGGATCTGCCTCATCTTACCGTTGTCAGTCTCGGATCCAAGCGTGATCGCGAGGATTTTGGCGGTATGGACGTCCGCCGTCCCGGTTTTGTCTCCGATCCTGATCGCCTCGCTCTCTTCTACTCCGCTGCCGACCTCTACATCGCACCCAGCGCCGAAGAGACGTTTGGACAAGTCTTCATTGAGTCGATCGCCTGCGGTACCCCCGTTATCGGGCACAGGGGATCCGGTATGCAGGAAGCGATCGTCGAAAATGTAACGGGCTTGTTTGTCGATGAGTTGACTGTCGACGCGCTCGCCGCCGCCATCGCCGAGATGTACCGAAGACCTGCGCTGCGCGCCAATATGGCTGCGTGGGGCCGCGTGTATGTCGAAAACGAGTGGTCCGCACACGCCAGCTACTACCATCTCTTCCAGGCGCTGCGCCGCCATGGCGTCGTCGAACGCGCCGGACTGCCGCGTAAGATTAGTTTTGCCGTCACTCTGTCTCCATTGTCCGAGCCAAAGCCTACCGATCGCGTTGGTGGTCTCACTGTTGATCCGCAGGAAATGGGACCGGAAGAAGGTCCCTATCCCGAGCACGGACTCCCGCGATTCCGCTGGGCCTACGGCCCAACCAGCCATGTCGATATCCGTGCTTCTCGCGCCGGCGACTACTCTCTGATCATCCGCTACAGCAATCAGCACGCCGGCCAGTCGGTATCGGTAAAGCTTCGCGGACGCGACATTGGATTATTCCCGCTCCGCCAGACCGGAATCGCAAACGGGCACTTTTTGTGCCTGTCGGCGAATCTTCAGTCAGGAGCGAACTCGCTC